>NZ_BAAIHN010000086.1:0-1101 GCF_054784775.1 Lacticaseibacillus boliensis | reverse complement strand
AAGTGCAACTTTTTACCCATGAAGACTTCTGATGGCGTCTTCCAGCCTAAGACCTTGCGTGGTCGATTATTCAGTTGTTCAATGTAAGTCTCAATTTCCTGGTCGCTCTGAAGGTCTAGGTCTGTGTTCTTGGGAAAGTATTCTCTAATCAGTCCGTTGGTGTTTTCGTTAGTTCCTCGTTGTTGAGGCGCGTGTGGGTCAGGAAAGAAGACCTTTGTATTCAGACGTTCTGCCAGCTCCCTGTACCGGGCAAACTCCCTTCCACGGTCAGGAGTCACTGTTCTTACTCGGTTAGCTGGTAAGGCACCAAGCAGCTCAATCATGACGTCTCTAACAGTGTCAGCTTTTGCGTTGGCCGTTCGCTTCGAAAGCAGATAGCGTGATTTACGGTCAACTAATGTTACTAATGCAGAGTGTCCTGTTTTACCGCGTACTGTATCGCCTTCCCAGTGACCAAACCAGCTGCGATTTTCTGCCGACCGGGGTCGGTCGTGAATTGATGGCACGTCATTGAAGCGCCCCCGGCGTTCATTTATGGTGCCTTTGATTTTGCGCGTCTTGCCTCGGTGTCGAAGCAGCCTTGGTAGCCCGCGAGCACCATGGCTCTTCAATGGAACGCCGAGATTATCTAGGTAGATACCTCTGTAGATAGTCGAATAGCTGATGCGAATAGGACTGCCTTCTAGTGACAAGCGACCGGCAATCTGCTCAGGCGACCAATGTAGCACCGTGATATATCGAATGACAGCGTCACGAGTCCCCGGTCGATCGAGGATCCGAGGACGCCTGCTAGCCATGCGAACCCGCCGGTAGCGGTCCTGAGCGGTGGCTGCCGAATAGTTCCGCCAGCCGCCGTTACGTGCAATTTCACGGCTGACTGTACTCTTGGAACGACCTATCTCTTTGGCGATGGTATCAAGAGTTTTGCCTGTAGAGATACCAAGCAGTATCGATTCACGGTCTTTTAAGGTAAGATGGGTGTACGGACTCATAGTCGAGTTCTCCTTGTAGTTGGTCTTGTGGTGATTCCATTTTACAAGGACTCAGGCTATGAGTCTTTTCTATTTGACTAATTTGTTGCACTTGAATTGTAAATCCGTC
>NZ_BAAIHN010000085.1:0-1114 GCF_054784775.1 Lacticaseibacillus boliensis | reverse complement strand
TCAACTGCTGTATCGCTTGGACCGGTGATTGCCTGATCTGGTGTGATCAGTTGCGTGCCGGTTTGATCGACATACTTAACAGTAGCTTTCTGCGTATCTGGCGTGTAGGTCACAATCGTGTCGCCTGGCTCATTTGGAACCTTCGGGTTCTGGTCTGGTTCTGGCGTATAGCCCGGAACCTTTGGATAATCCTTTGCATCGATCGGATCTCCTGGGAACCCAGTCACTTGCACTGGCGTGGTTGGCTTCAACGGCTCACCGTCTGGATTCTTTGGGCTCTTCGGGCCCTTTGGCACGAGAGTCGTCGTCAATTCTGCCTTCGGCACTTGACCAAAGGTAATCGTGAACGCCTGATTACGCGGTGTATCGTGGTCGAAAGTCGCACCAACCGTACCGTCATCGACAAGCACATAGCCTTGATCGATGGCTTTCTGTATATTCGGTGCAATCTGACTGTGGTCAACCGCCGTGTCGCTGAGACCACTGATTGGTTGATCTGGTGTGACCAGCTGTTTACCGGTTTCATCCACATACTTAACGGTAGCTTTCTGCGTATCTGGCGTGTAGGTCACAATCGTGTCGCCTGGCTCATTTGGAACCTTCGGGTTCTGGTTTGGTTCTGGGGTATAACCCGGAACCTTTGGATAATCCTTGGCATCGATCGGATCTCCTGGGAACCCAGTCACTTGCACTGGCGTGGTTGGCTTCAACGGTTCACCGTCTGGATTCTTTGGACTCTTCGGACCTTTTGGTACGACGGTCGTCGTCAGGGTTGCCTTCGGCACTTGGCCAAAGGTAATTGTGAGGTCCTGATTATGCGGTGTATCGTGGTCGAAAGTCGCACCAACCGTACCGTCATCGACAAGCACATAGCCTTGATCGATGGCTTTCTGTATATTCGGCATGAGCTGACTGTGATCAACTGCTGTATCGCTTGGACCGGTGATTGCCTGATCTGGTGTGATCAGTTGCTTACCGGTTTGGTCGACATACTTAACAGTAGCTTTCTGCGTATCTGGCGTGTAGGTCACAATCGTGTCGCCTGGCTCATTTGGAACCTTCAGATTCTGGTTCGGTTCTGGGGTATAGCCCGGAACCTTTGGATAATCCTTGG
>NZ_BAAIHN010000084.1:0-1156 GCF_054784775.1 Lacticaseibacillus boliensis | reverse complement strand
CGGAATCCGCTCAGGTCCGACGCCGGGCGGCTAAAGCGTCGACGCCGACTAACTCACCAACTTCATAGATAACAGGCTTTCATACGCCGGATCGGGCCAGGTGGCTAACTTGTTCTTGCAATTTGCGGTTTTGTTCGAGTGCTTGCTTAAGCAGATCTTCTGTCGTGGTTGCCATTGGTACTGCCTCGTTATCTTTGTTGGCAGTAGCTTATCACTAATCATCGCGTTTGACCATGATTATTTCTTGGCGGTCGTATCGGCTTGATTGAAGATTCAATTGCCCAACCTGAAAGCAGACGAACAAGTTTCTTTGTGTGGAGTTTCTTCACCTCGTTTTGATTGGTTGGCCACTGAATGTGGCCATTTTCAACGCGTTTGTATAATAATATGAAGCCATCACCGTCCCAGAATAATGCTTTGAATCGGTCCTTACGACGCCCACAGAATAAGTAAAGCGACTGATTATGCGGATCGAGTTGGTATTGCTCTTGAACGACTGCCGCTAGGCCATCAATGCCGCGGCGCAGATCAGTTCTACCGCACACCAAATAGATTCCATGAAGTCGTGTTGGATCAATGAGCATCAGTAAACACGGCTTTCATGAGCGCTTCAAGAATGTACCCTTGAATATGATTGTAGACTACGACTGACTTGTTACTGTCAATCTTGATCTGTAGCGCTTTGGTCGGTGCTTGGATTTGAGAATGCAGGGTTTTGTCCATCTTGATTTGGACGATTTCTGGTTTATCTGCCATATAAATACCTCACCATTTCGTTATGATGAGGTAAGGATACCGCCAGGAAACGGTGATTCATATTCGGTCTGTTATTGGGTGCTTACTTTTTTTCTTCATGGTTTCCATCTCCAAGGTAATTGGCATGTGTGTAGTCAGGTGAGCAAATGCCTGGTTTGGAGGTGTGATTTTGAAAACAGATCAAGAAGTGTCTAAAATTTTTGTCGCTTTCATCAATATATCTGTTGTTCGCAGAAAGAGGGAACTTTTCCGTGCGTCGCAACGAAGAATTACCCTGGATTATTCATAGAATTTCAAAAAAGCAGCGCAATCCCATGATTCACACGGGACTGCGCTGCTTTGGTGTTTCACCCATTGGGTGCGCCTATATGCTAAGGTTGAGTCGACGAAAACCATCACG
>NZ_BAAIHN010000083.1:0-1168 GCF_054784775.1 Lacticaseibacillus boliensis | reverse complement strand
GGCTGCCAAAGACAACGCGACGGCGTCTACAGCAACAGATCCAAAACCAGTTGGTAATGAAGATACTGTTATCGCTGCAAAAAAGACGCTGGATGCTGCTTTAGCAGACCCGGAAAGTGGCACGACGACGATCAACAACGCAGCGGATGCCTACAATAAGGCAGTAACGGCTGCGAAGGCTGCCCGTGATGATGCTAAGACCGCAGGTCAAGCGGCAGTTGATACCGCCACGACTGATGGGGTCGATCAGAACCCAGATGTTGCCGCGGCAGTTAAGGCATATACCGATGTTGTGACAGGTGCAGACGCCGGGACGAAGACAACGGCAGACGTTGAAGCAGCGACAAAGGCTGTTCAAACTGCGATCGCTGCAGCTAAGGCTGCCAAAGACAACGCCACGACAGCTACACAACAAGATGCAACACCAGTCGGCAATGAAAAGACAGTTAGCGACGCCAAGACAGCGCTGGATAATGCTTTAGCAGATCCAACCAGTGACGCCAAGACACTCAAGACGGTAGCAGATGACTACACGAAAGCCATCAGTGACGCCAAGACGGCTCGTGCGACGGCTAAGACCGCAGGTCAAGCGGCAGTTGATACCGCCACGACTGATGGGGTCGATCAGAACCCAGATGTTGCCGCGGCAGTTAAGGCATATACCGATGTTGTGACAGGTGCAGACGCCGGGACGAAGACAACGGCAGACGTTGAAGCAGCGACAAAGGCTGTTCAAACTGCGATCGCTGCAGCTAAGGCTGCCAAAGACAACGCCACGACAGCTACACAACAAGATGCAACACCAGTCGGCAATGAAAAGACAGTTAGCGATGCCAAGACAGCGCTGGATAATGCTTTAGCAGATCCAACCAGTGACGCCAAGACACTCAAGACGGTAGCAGATGACTACACGAAAGCCATCAGTGACGCCAAGACGGCTCGTGCGACGGCTAAGACCGACGGTCAAGCGGCAGTTGATACCGCCACGACGGATGGGGTCGATCAGAACCCGGATGTTGTCGTAGCAGTTAAGGCATATAACGATGTTGTGACAGGTGCAGACGCCGGTACGAAGACAACGGCAGACGTTGAAGCAGCGACAAAGGATGTTCAAACTGCGATTGTTGCAGCCAAAGCTGCCAAAGACAACGCCACGACAGCTGCGCAA
>NZ_BAAIHN010000082.1:0-1205 GCF_054784775.1 Lacticaseibacillus boliensis | reverse complement strand
CGCAAATTGCAAGAACAAGTTAGCCACCTGGCCCGATCCGGCGTATGAAAGCCTGTTATCTATGAAGTTGGTGAGTTAGTCGGCGTCGACGCTTTAGCCGCCCGGCGTCGGACCTGAGCGGATTCCGCCACGAATCGTTCTGTGGGGGTCTGGTACTTCAGGATGTGACGTGGAAGGTCGTTGATCTTACGTCCGGCCTCGGCCACCTCCTGAGGGCCTACGGTATCTAGAGACAGGCCCTTGGGGAAGTCCCGTCGCAGCATCCGGTTATGGGCTTCGTTGGTGCCGCGCTCGCTGGAGCGATAAGGATGGGCGTAGTATACGTCAGCGACTCCGTCGAGTACGAATGACAAGTCTGCGAACTCTGAACCGTTGTCCGCCGTGACGGTCTTGATGATGTCCCCGTGGTCCTTGACGATAGCGCGCATGGCATAGTTGACCGAGTCCGCATCACGACCATCAATCAGGCGCACGAACTGGAAGCGAGTTTTGCGCTCAATCAGTGTCATCAGTACACTCTCCTGGCCATTGCGCTTACCAACTATGGTGTCTAGCTCGAAATTGCCGAACTCTCTACGAGAGTCCACACGCTTTGGCCTGTCGTCAATACTGCGACCCGTCAGCATGCGTTGGAACTTGTGGTTGGCCTTATGTTTCACACGTCTACTAGGCTTCTCAAGCAGATCAATATTTCGCACCTCCAGTAGCTGAGCGTCGATATAGTTGTAAAGCGTCGCAGTACAAACCATTTCGTCGGGCAAATATAGCCCCTCTGCCCTAGCGCGGCCAACGGCCGCGTCAGGTGACCAGCTATCCTCTTGAAAGTGGCTTGTAAAGTAGGTAATGAAGTCCTGGACCTTCGAGAGCTTAAGCGGGCGACGGCAGCGCTGGCGGTTTTCCTGATAACGTATCTGGGCAGTTTCAGGACTGTAAACACTATAGTAGTGCAGCTTGCCGTTGACCTTCTCGACCTGGTCAGTCTGCCCGCGAGCAATTTCGTTGGCGATGGTTTGGCGATTGATACCGAGGCGGTCGGCAATCTTTCGATCGGACTTTTCTTGCGCGTGGAGAACTGCGATTTCTCCACGCTCAGATGGGGTTAGGTGGTGACCTTTAACGTGAGGCGTGATAAGCTGGTCTTGCATCAAGACATCCTTCTTTCATTGTTTGTATGGTAGCTTCAATGATAACAGGACTTTTGTCTT
>NZ_BAAIHN010000081.1:0-1240 GCF_054784775.1 Lacticaseibacillus boliensis | reverse complement strand
ACTACGGTTCTTTCTCAGGGTCTCAATAGTGGTATCCATCGTTGTCCCTGCGGGTTGATAAGTATCGATGAGACGCCAGACTGCCCGCGTGTCATGATTCATCAACGCGTCGTGTACCGAGATATACATGTCATACACTTGCTTGAGTTTGGGACTTTCAGTTAGAGCAATATCCAAGGCGTTTTCTTCTGTCATATATTCGTTCAGACCAAAGAAATAACGGACGTGTTGGGCATCGGGATCAGCCTTGTGGAAGAGACGCCACTGGGATTTGAGCACTTTGTAGGTTCTTAGATGATGGTCTTGAATCTGCTTAAGGGTAGCAATCCGGGCCTGATCCAGTGCCCGTCCGAGTAGCTGAACGATGTGGAAGCGATCGATAATGATCTGGGCGTTGGGGAAGACTTCATGGACGAAGAGCTGATACGTAGCGTTCATATCCATGGTGATAGTGTGCACGGCTTGGCGTTCTTTGAGGCTGTAGTGCGAGATGAAGAAGTCCTTGATTGTTTTGTTTAGACGATCTCCAAGAAGACTAACTAGTTTGTGGGTATCGCCATCTATACAGATGAACGACATCATATTACTGGTCGAACGGAACTCGTCAAAGCATAAATTAACCGGTAAGTGCCTAGCGGCATGGTACTTGACGTTGGTATCAAGAATTCTTTGAATCGTGCTGGTCGAGACACCTAGCAAGGTTGCGATAGCCTTCTTCGTATAACGTTGGCGAGCTAGCTTAACGGTCGTACGTTGGATACCGTTGGCAATGGAGTGATTGAAGTCAACTAAGGACGTTGTCGCCATAATGGAGTGCTGGCAGTTGTCACACCACCAGCGTTGTTTGTTTAAATCCAGGATTGTCGGGATCTCCGTCGCCCCTTTAACGTGAATATGGGTGAGTTTGTGCCCGTTAGGACGCAAGGTCTCCATGCCACACAGTGGGCAACGTTTCAGAGCGTAAGATAATTCACCAAAGATGACATGTACCTTATGGTAACGGGGGCCTTTACCGCGGTATTCGTCATACACTTCTGAGACACGAATATTTGAATCTGGAATTCCAAGGATAGACAGAGTAGGATTGTACTGGGACATCTATAGACTACCTCACTAGCTTTTGGTTTCGACGCTTAGAGCATAGCATGGGTAGCTTTGTAGGTGTCCTTTTAATTTGTCATTTTAAAAAGGGCCTACACTCTCGGCGTTGGATTTCTCCAACACCAGAAAGTGTAGACCC
>NZ_BAAIHN010000080.1:0-1252 GCF_054784775.1 Lacticaseibacillus boliensis | reverse complement strand
CGGTCTGTTCGTGGTGCATCGATCACCAACTTCTCCGCTCAGTCAGTATTCGCAACGCTCCAAACGTTGCTTTCAGACCGGCCAGATGCGATTTCATGTCCCAAATACCGAGGTGAATAATCCAGGTTTAGTATTATCCATTATCTTTGTCTCCTCCTTATATCAAGCTGTTACAGGAGCATCGGTGTTGATGATCTTGCCAGTTGTTGAATCTCGTTTGAACTGTTTCATGAAGTTCCAGCTTAGTTTTGCTGCCATGACAGGCCAATGATGGCCTGAATTTTCGACGACAATGTAGCGAAAGGCATCGAGACCGTCAATGTTGTTGATGTCTAGGCGCCAATGTTTGTACCCGAAGAACTGTAACGTTTGTTCTTTGTCACCGTAAAATCCGATTACTTTATGAAGGTCATTCTCGGGATTGTCCAAATATGCAATACATGTCGCAACATCGCGTGGTGCACAACCTAGACTATCCATACGCATATTCAGACGGTCAATCATCCATTCGTGTTTATCAGCACCATCAGGGGGTTCAGGTAGATTAGAGAATGGGCGCTTACCGCCGACAATATGCGTTGGGTCTTTGCTGTCGTCACGACGCGGATCTTGATATGTGTGAGTGGAATCCGCCGAACGCCCCCAATCTTTGCGAGGATACCAGTCGTTGACAGGAGCAAAGCTAGATGCTTCATACTGACCAACGATTTGCATGAACGGAACAAAGGTATCTTTAAGGTGCTTTTTCTCTTTGCTGGTAAAATTAACATTGAAGTTATCCCAGTCGCGCCAAATGTCATTGCCACATGTAACAACTGCAGCTAAGCGTTCAGGCATGCGGAACAAAGCAGAAGTGACTTCGTACCCACCTTGAGACTCTCCGGTCATATAGACGCGCTCAGAATCGACTGGATATAATTCTTCTAGAATATTTAATACACGTTGGACGTTTTCCCAGTTTGTGTTTTGAAGCATGACCACCATGATTCGTTCATCAGCGGCAACCTGCCACCACCCACATTGAAATTCATCGGTTGGTATCGGAACGGAACCACCATGGTGGGCAAATACCAAAGGATACTTCTTGCCCTTAGCCGATTCAGTTTCAAGTTCTTGAGGTGTAATCACCTGGATTATTCACCTCGGTATTTGGGACATGAAATCGCATCTGGCCGGTCTGAAAGCAACGTTTGGAGCGTTGCGAATACTGACTGAGCGGAGAAGTTGGTGATCGATGCACCACGAACAGACC
>NZ_BAAIHN010000079.1:0-1312 GCF_054784775.1 Lacticaseibacillus boliensis | reverse complement strand
GTGATGGTTTTCGTCGACTCAACCTTAGCATATAGGCGCACCCAATGGGTGAAACACCAAAGCAGCGCAGTCCCGTGTGAATCATGGGATTGCGCTGCTTTTTTGAAATTCTATGAATAATCCAGGTCTAACATTGCTTTCAGTTGAGGACGATCGGCATTTTTACCTGAAAGCTTCTCTTGAAAGATTTTATTAACACCGGCATCATGTAGTTGTTCAATTTGACGCGCCAGATTTTGATCACGCGTACTAACACGCGCATAACCGATTTTAGACAATTCTAGATCACCTACGGGTCACTTATATGTAACTAATAATACTCCCTTCTCTCTTTAGTTACAATAGGGTACGCTCTAACGGATCTATCTTTAAAAGCTTATCTGTTGATAATCATTTGAGCTTAATGTATATCTTCTATACTCAATGAGTCGATCTGATGCAAATATTCCAAAAAGAGCATTTAATCAGCTCCTTTAAATCGCTAAAAATTCCAAAACTCATTGCCACCAGCTACCATGTATCTATCTAACCATTTTGAGAAAGAGAGATCAAAGCATTGGCTGGCCTGCATCCCTGGATATGTTAAATACGGCTTACCTAGTCTGCGCTGTTCCTCGTTAATATACATGTCACCAACATCTCTAATATGCATAATCGGGATCATATTATTAAAACTTTTGGGCAATGCCTTCCGCTCAGCAATCACTTTGTCAATTGAATACACTTCACTGGCATATCCCATCGGGAAACCTGATATTTCTGTGTAAAATAGAAACATTCCGTTCGAAATTGAAAGAAACTCAATATAATCTGTTGGCAAGTTAAGGTTCTTTAGTCTTGCTAACTCAACAACGTTCGCTGATTCCTCAAATTTAAAAGAAACATTTTGGGATCTGGTGCAAACAGTGTGAGAGATGACCATCTAACCAGCTATTGATCCTATGTTGAAGGTTATGCAGCTAACAATGCTTCTAATTCGTCCACGACTGAGAACCCGATGAGACTTAACTCTCGTCGGGTTCTTTTGCGTATTGCGTGAACAATTTCCACACCGCTCAACGTTGCACTAGCGGTTCGAATGCTTTGAAAGCTTGCTGAGCGGACACGATGACGTTTAATGAATCGGTGGTCCTGTTCAATCAAATTATTTCGATATTTGGAACATTGGTGGGCTGATTTGCTCAAACCTGGATTATTCATAGAATTTCAAAAAAGCAGCGCAATCCCATGATTCACACGGGACTGCGCTGCTTTGGTGTTTCACCCATTGGGTGCGCCTATATGCTAAGGTTGAGTCGACGAAAACCATCAC
>NZ_BAAIHN010000078.1:0-1351 GCF_054784775.1 Lacticaseibacillus boliensis | reverse complement strand
AATCAAACCAATTTCTTCAATCGCATCTACCAATTAACTGCCTAAAATAACAAAAAGCCTCCTATCATGGAGACTTTCCTAAAAGATAAATTTATTCTTCAACACCAGTTGACGCAGAGCCAAAAAACGACGATGACCTCAGCCACCGCTCGAACAGAAAAGCCTTTCAAAGTTGCGTCTCTTCTTTCTTCTTATTTTCTAAGCGCGATTGCGTTCTATCAACACGATAGTAAAAAACCTTCGCTTTTTGCGCCTTGGATACCGTCCTGTGTCGCGACTGCCATGACCCGATTTAAATTTGATTTTCCATTAGGCATATCTGTATTTTTCCCTACAGGCATAAACGCCATAATATATTGCAAAAAGGCTATCTTGCCAACTAATTCGGTAACCCCCTGTATCTGCTGAAACGTTAACTGGTGTGAGTATGATGGCACTGGTCGATCAATTCCTTCTGTGTACGTAGGTCTTCAAACGCCGGAGCATCGATCGCTAAGCCTGATATGAGCCCTGGCACAGAAGAACCGGGATCGATTCTCGTGTTTGTAAAATACATCTGTGAACCATTCACGGTAATCTGGTTGTCCAAGCCATCAACCCATCTACCAATTAAGCTAGCCTAATGACGCCCTTGATCGCGTTGAAATCCATTGGCACTTTTTTTGTTGAAGAAACGTTTGTTGCTTTTCCCGGCTCGAATAACTCTCAATAAGGTTGATTGCCCGGATCAATCACCCCCATTTTCCTCATGAACTCAGCCTGGTTTTTCCTAACCAAACAATATGAATAATCGTAAACCATGCAAACTAGTGGTATTTAATCATAACTGGTCAGTATTGTATTTTCATGGTACTACTGTCCCAGACGATATTCAATCATTATAATAATATTTCCCCGTTGTGATCTATTGTTATTGAATTAACAGCCATTATATGTCTTGATAACAGGTTTTTGCATTTTTTTCAATAGTTGTCATTCGCCCTCGTGCCGACAATTTTATAAAACTCAACCCAAATAGTTTTATAGGGCAAAACATCTAAGACTACATTTTAAACATCTCGACACGCTACACAAAACAGATGACTAGTTAACAAAGGGAGCCCAATATCAAGAACAAGTTAGTGCAAATCTAGTGCTAACGCCTCTGTCTCATCAGAAAGCGCAGGATATCATTAAGAAATGTGCTCGTAGACCCATAGCAAGACACCCTTTCACAATATAATTCCTGGATTATTCATAGAATTTCAAAAAAGCAGCGCAATCCCATGATTCACACGGGACTGCGCTGCTTTGGTGTTTCACCCATTGGGTGCGCCTATATGCTAAGGTTGAGTCGACGAAAACCATCACG
>NZ_BAAIHN010000077.1:0-1409 GCF_054784775.1 Lacticaseibacillus boliensis | reverse complement strand
ATCTGGCGTGTAGGTCACAATCGTGTCGCCTGGCTCATTTGGAACCTTCAGATTCTGGTTCGGTTCTGGGGTATAGCCCGGAACTTTTGGATAATCCTTGGCATCGATCGGATCTCCTGGGAACCCAATCACTTGCACTGGCGTGGTTGGCGGCAACGGCTCACCGTCTGGATCCGTTGGACTCTTCGGACCTTTTGGTACGACGGTCGTCGTCAGGGTTGCCTTCGGCACTTGGCCAAAGGTAATCGTGAACTCCTGATTATGCGGCGTGTCATGATCGAAAGTCGCACCAACCGTACCGTCATCGACAAGCACATAGCCTTGATCGATGGCTTTCTGAATATTCGGCATGAGCTGACTGTGGTCAACTGCTGTATCGCTTGGACCGGTGATTGCTTGATCTGGTGTGATCAGTTGCTTACCGGTTTCATCCACATACTTAACAGTAGCTTTCTGCGTATCTGGCGTGTAGGTCACAATCGTGTCGCCTGGCTCATTTGGAACCTTCAGATTCTGGTTCGGTTCTGGGGTATAGCCCGGAACCTTTGGATAATCCTTGGCATCGATCGGATCTCCTGGGAACCCAATCACTTGCACTGGCGTGGTTGGCGGCAACGGCTCACCGTCTGGATCCGTTGGACTCTTCGGACCTTTTGGTACGACGGTCGTCGTCAGGGTTGCCTTCGGCACTTGGCCAAAAGTAATCGTGAACTCCTGATTATGCGGCGTGTCATGATCGAAAGTCGCACCAACCGTACCGTCATCGACAAGCACATAGCCTTGATCGATGGCTTTCTGTATATTCGGCATGAGCTGACTGTGGTCAACTGCTGTATCGCTTGGACCGGTGATTGCCTGATCTGGTGTGACCAGCTGTGTACCGGTTTCATCCACATACTTAACAGTAGCTTTCTGCGTATCTGGCGTGTAGGTCACAATCGTGTCGCCTGGCTCATTTGGAACCTTCGGGTTCTGGTTTGGTTCTGGGGTATAGCCCGGAACCTTTGGATAATCCTTGGCATCGATCGGATCTCCTGGAAACCCAGTCACTTGCACTGGCGTGGTTGGCTTCAACGGTTCACCGTCTGGATTCTTTGGACTCTTCGGACCTTTTGGTACGACGGTCGTCGTCAGGGTTGCCTTCGGCACTTGGCCAAAGGTAATTGTGAGGTCCTGATTATGCGGTGTATCGTGGTCGAAAGTCGCACCAACCGTACCGTCATCGACAAGCACATAGCCTTGATCGATGGCTTTCTGTATATTCGGCATGAGCTGACTGTGATCAACTGCTGTATCGCTTGGACCGGTGATTGCCTGATCTGGTGTGATCAGTTGCGTGCCGGTTTGATCGACATACTTAACAGTAGCTTTCTGCGTATCTGGCGTGTAGGTCACAATCGTGTCGCCTG
>NZ_BAAIHN010000076.1:0-1885 GCF_054784775.1 Lacticaseibacillus boliensis | reverse complement strand
TCTCAAGCTAAAAATTACCAAAAACAGCGCCTGCTGGTGGCCCAGATCCACCAGCGCGTGGCTAACCAACGCAAAAACTTCTTACATCAGCTCAGCACGACACTCGTCAAGAACCACGACTTGGTCGTTACTGAAGAACTGCGCAGTAAGAATCTCCTGAAGAATCATGCGTTAGCCATGAGCATTAGTGACGTTGGCTGGCGGCAATTTCTGACAATGCTGGCGTATAAAGCACAACTGCATCACAAGCAGTTCATCACCGTTAACCCCAAAAACACGACGCAGACTTGCCACGCCTGCGGATTCGTGATGGGAACGGCAAGCACCAACAAACTGACGCTAGCCCAACGCGAATGGCACTGCCCACAATGCGATCAACATCACATGCGTGACTGGAACGCTGCCCAGAATATTCTGACTAAGGGTCTCGCCGCAATCGCGTAATCATGCACCAAGTCCCTATGGCCCTCCGGTGTCCATGGGACTAAGGTGAAGTACACCAAGTCCCTATGGCAACCTGGGGACATTAAAGCTGCAGGAATTAGTTTGCCTACACTGGCCGCCTGGTCAGCGCGCAGACTCTATCTGCGGAAATTGTGGCAAGGAAGTGATTCGGCTTCTGTCCCCGCAAGCCCCTGAATTGATTCAGGGGTGGTTGACATTTTTTGATGTCCGGATTCATGTCGATGGCACGAATAGCGAATCCTTTTTTGGCTAAGTAAGGGACGATTTGACGCCCGACTTTGCCGTATGCGCAGGTAATTAGTAACATTTTTCACATCTCCTTCAGAAATTAGCGTAACCCCTTACAGGAAACCCGTCAAGTAATACTTGATGAGTTTTTTAACCAAAAATCCGGATCCATGGTAGGATGTTGAAGGAGGTGAAACAGTATGGGGGAAAAGCCATCACAGCGGCAAGACCAGTACAACAAGACGCACGACTTGTTCTTGCACGTGGCCAAGCAACTGTTTAAAACTAAAGGCTATGACAGCATAAAAGTCAGTGATATCGTAGCTCAAAGCAACAAAAACATCAGCACCTTGTACCATTATTTTCCCAAGGGCAAGAAAGACATCGTCAAGGCGTTGCTGTTATCGGACATCAAAGAAGAGTTTGACAAACTCGAAAAACTGATCGCAGACAACGACGCCATGCCGTTGGAAAAAGCACTGCATCTGTTTTATCGCCAGTTCGTCGCCATCTTCTATGAGAACTGGTATCTGATGTCGATCATGCTGTATTATCGGGCGGATTTCGAGGCCCATGTTACACCAATCACAAGAAAAGGGACTGATCGGGTCCGGGAACTGCTAGCAGAATTTCTCCGCCGGCGCGTCGCCAAAAAAGAGATTTACATTCCCGATTGCACCGCGGCAGCGAGCCTGTTCTTTGCACCAGGGATGGAAAGTATCATTGTCAATTTCTCCGAACCCGAGCAGAATGTCTTCGATACCCGCGAAATCGATCAGCTGATCGCGTGCTGGCGGCGGGAAGTGGTCTTTTTTGATCATGAAAAGTAGCAAAGCCGCACAGCTCAAGTTTTTGAAGAAGTCGTTAATGACTTTAGTCGGCAGGTTGATGCCTTTTCAACTGTGCAAGGCACAGGCTTTGAAGCCGGTAGACAAATGTCCAGTCTGAAGTCATCTTCTTATTGCCTGATGACGAATTGTCGACTCAAGTGCAATTTGTTGTTCAAGGGTATTTTCCAACCTAAAAATGTCGCATCCGCGCATGATTTGTTTTATGATAACCGATCCTGGATTATTCATAGAATTTCAAAAAAGCAGCGCAATCCCATGATTCACACGGGACTGCGCTGCTTTGGTGTTTCACCCATTGGGTGCGCCTATATGCTAAGGTTGAGTCGACGAAAACCATCACG
>NZ_BAAIHN010000075.1:0-2314 GCF_054784775.1 Lacticaseibacillus boliensis | reverse complement strand
AGTCACTGTGGATTCAAATCACCAAAGCAACTTGAAGATGAGTATCAAACTCAAATTCAAAATTTAGTCGTGGCATAGGACAAAAAAGTCTCTATTTAAATTGTCTATTTTATTGACAGGGTACCAAGTGGTGTGTTAGCCGCAACGGCAAGCCCAAGATCAAATGGGCCTATTGAAGGCACCAACCGTTTGATCAAATCCCTGAAGCGTTCATGTTTCGGCTTTCGCAATCAAACCAATTTCTTCAATCGCATCTACCAATTAACTGCCTAAAATAACAAAAAGCCTCCTATCATGGAGACTTTCCTAAAAGATAAATTTATTCTTCAACACCAGTTGACGCAGAGCCGGAAATACTTTCCAACACCAAAAATTCTAGACCCAATATTTTCCGGCAGTGATGTCCTATGTCGCAATATAGAGTGATCCGTATATTGTATTGACAAGCAATAATTAGTTGGGCTAAAACATTGGACTTTTGGAGGAGAAAAATGTACATACTTTCCGTGCTGCTGTTATTGATGACAATACCAGCAATGATTTACGGGGTTTATCGATGGATAAGATACCGTAAAAAGGAGACGAGAAGACTAAAGGGAAAACACATATTCTTCTTGTCTCTAATACTCTTTTTTTGTTGCCAATGTACATATCAACGTTTCCTGAGGCTAAACAACAAGCTCAGGAGGAACACCAACAAGAAACAAGCAGAAGATCCAAGGCACTAGCTTCATCCAAAGCAGCAAATGCTCAGGCCGCTACTGCAAATCAGCAAACGAACACATCAGGATATTTTCGGGATAGAAATGGTAGATGGCATAGACCTAATGGGCAATTCGCATCAAAACAAGAGATACTAAATGCAGGTTTGTCTTGGTAGATGCTTGCGTAGTCACAATAGGGTGTACCCTATTGTAACTAAAGTGAGAAGGGAGTATTATTAGTTACATATAAGTGACCCGGAGGCGACCTAGAATTGGCTAAAATCGGTTATGCGCGTGTTAGTACGCGTGATCAAAATCTTGCACGTCAAATTGAGCAGCTACATGATGCCGGTGTTAATAAAATCTTTCAAGAGAAGCTTTCAGGTAAAAATGCCGATCGTCCTCAACTAAAAGCAATGTTAGACTATATTCGTGATGATGATGAAGTAGTGGTATTGAGCCTTGATCGACTTGGTCGCAATTCTCATGATTTGACTGACATCATCGAAACCATTCGCCATCGTGGGGCTCAATTGAATGTTCTAAATCTGCCTAGCTTTGCAAGTATTGAAGATACTAACCTTCGTAACTTGATTACGACAATTATTGTCGAACTATATAAGTATATTGCTCAAGAAGAGCGCGAAACTATTAAGATACGGCAACAACAAGGCATAGAAATTGCCAAACGCCAGGGCAAATATAAGGGCAAAATTCGCGAATATGGTCCTCATTCACCTAATCGTCAAAAACGCTATATTTATAAAGAAGCCTGTCGCCTTTTAAATAGGAAGAAAGACGGAGATGAAACTCTGACCAAGCGACAAATTGCTCGCATGTTAGGTATTGCACCAGTAACCTTATATCGCATCGAAAAGTATCAGGCAGAAGATCTAGCAAACGTTCCCCCTAGTGAGAGGTAAACATCATGATAGATTTAAGGGGCAAACGAATTCTCTTTACCGGCCGTTTACGATCTTTTCGTCGTTTCCAGGCACAACAGTTAGCAATTATTCTAGGAGCAAAACCTGTCAACGGGATTGACAAAAATGTCGATATCCTTGTGGTTGGTATTATTAGCAAACCCTATGATCAACTACTTACCACTCAAAAGTTAACGTATGCTAGAACCTATGGCATTCCAAAGATTGACGAATTAGCCTTTATTTCATGGTGCCAATGGCGATTAGATCAATTGAAAACAACTCTTTAAGTACCTTCTTATCAAACGGGGAGATTAGTATGCAAAAGCGTATCGATTTGGCCAATCAAACGTTTGGACGACTCACAGTCATTAGTTTTTTGGGAAGCAGTTCTAATGGAAACGCGCTTTGGCTCTGTCAATGTCAATGTGGAAATAAATGTATTGTTGACAGTCAACGACTTCAAAAAGGATTCACTCGCAGTTGTGGGTGTTTGCGATCAGAAATAAGCAGATCAAACATAAAAGCTAATAACCAGACTAAAAAATACATGGGCAATCTGGGCCTAGAATAAAAAGTGTACAGGTTAAATAGAGACTCTGATTTAGTATAATTAAGGAAGTAAATTGGAGGATCAAATAATGACGAAGCACAGTTATGACAAGGAATTTAAGGAACAGGCCGTTC
>NZ_BAAIHN010000074.1:0-2464 GCF_054784775.1 Lacticaseibacillus boliensis | reverse complement strand
ATGGGTGTACGGACTCATAGTCGAGTTCTCCTTGTAGTTGGTCTTGTGGTGATTCCATTTTACAAGGACTCAGGCTATGAGTCTTTTCTATTTGACTAATTTGTTGCACTTGAATTGTAAATCCGTCACCCAAAGTGATCGACTAGGTGGCCGCCAATCGGTGCCGCGGCGAATACAGCGATGCCATAGGCGGCGTTGAAAAAGCCTACATTGCTGGTCAATCCTTGAGTTTGTCCAAAGACAACTAAAAATGCGAAGACACATGACCAAGCCATCATGAAAAAGAACTGAAGTAGTGCCGGTGGAATGGCCTCCTTAGCAACAAAACCTGATAAAGAGATTTTGAAGTGCTTGCTGCGATGTCTGGACCCAGCAATTTGAATATTTAAAATTGCTAGGATGGAGATGATTTCAATAGCGGCAGCAATCAGAAAGCAAATCTGATAGCCGGTAATTTCACTGATTTTGAGAGCAATAACCGGTGCAATCAAAGTAGCAATTCCGCGAGCAACCGCCAGTGTACCAATACCACTTGCGATTTCCTTTCGTGAAACAACATCAGCAGCTATTGTCAGGCATACAGGGGCACTGAATGCCTGACCAATCCCTTGCACAATTCGAAAAACTAATAGGATGGGAACTGAGGTTGATAAGGCTTCACCAATAAAAGAGATAGTAATGACGATAACGGAAATAAATAGTAACACTTTGCGATTGAAATAATCGATAGCAGGGCCTGATACGAGGCGGAAAACTAGAGACCCGTAGGTGAATCCCGTCGCTGAAATGCCAATAATTAGTGGTGTAGCGCCTAGAGATTGGGTGAAGGGTGAAACGAGCGTCTCTCCGAAGTCCAAACCTAAGTTGACCATTAAATAGACTAGAAATATGGCCGCAAAAGAATGCTTCTTGAGTGAAAAGCGCATTGTCGTCCTCCGATAAAACGTGACAATATGTTGTCGAAACAACAGTGTCCGATTACTATTTTTCTTCTTATTAACGACATCTGTTAAGTTCAAGGAAAGCACCACCAAACAAAATGTAACTACCGGCAATAAGCATTAATTAGTTACAGTATTACAATTCATGGGCAATGTGTCATCCGCCTTTTGTGCTGTAACTAATCTTTATCTTTATTGGTACTATCATCGTTCGCTGCGAGAGTAGCAATGCGGGTTTTAACGTATTTTTGTGTGAACAGTAATAAGACAACTG
The DNA here is from genome assembly GCF_054784775.1 of Lacticaseibacillus boliensis. Taxonomy (NCBI): domain Bacteria; kingdom Bacillati; phylum Bacillota; class Bacilli; order Lactobacillales; family Lactobacillaceae; genus Lacticaseibacillus; species Lacticaseibacillus boliensis. The sequence continues at coordinate 1,249 of NZ_BAAIHN010000074.1, read as the reverse complement.
CAACAGCGACCCAGACCGGGGCAACTCGATACATAGTCGCATATCCAAAGGAGGATACTAATACTCCACCGATAATGGGTCCGACTAATTGGCCAATATCGGAAGCAACAAATAACGTACTGCTTGCCGCACCACGACGATTTTCTGGAACAACGTTCATTGCCATCGATCTTACAACCGGGCCAGCAGCTCCATATCCGAATGCACCAACTACTGCGGCGAGTAGTAATATCCATAAGCTGGAAGAAAAGCTAATCAGCCATAGAGCCAGTGCCATCAGCACTAACATTGGGATGAGCATTAAGTACCCATAGTGATCTACTAGTTTACCACCGAGAGGCGCGGCAATAAAAACAGCAAGGCCATATGCGGTGTTGAAGAAACCGACGTTGCTTCCGAATCCTTGTGCCTGGCCATAGACCATAATGAATGCGAAGACGCTTGACCATGCCATCATGAAGAAGAACTGCATCAGTGCCGGTGGGATGGCCTCTTTAGCGATAACGCCAGAGACTGAGAATTTGAATTTTTTCGTCTTGATGGGCTTTACTTTGATGAATAGAAGAACGATAACACCGATTAATAGAGTGACAAAAGCGGTGAGATATGCGATCCGAAAGCTTGTTGCTTCTTGAATTTTTAGACCAACAATAGCGCCAAGAAGGGTTGATCCTGCGGTACCCAGTGCAAATATTCCCATACCTGCGGACATATTGTCACGATCAAGTGTGTCAGCTGCGATTGCGATGAATGTTGTGGCAGTGAAGGCTTGTCCAATGCCTTGAAGAATCCGAAAAGCAATTAACATTGGCATTGAGATAGCGAAGGCATCACCGAAAAATGCAATTGCAATCACGACGACAGCACCTATTAATAATCGTTTACGATTAAAAGAGTCAATTGCGGGACCAGACACGGCCTTAAAGACAATTGATCCGTATGTGAAACCGGTTGCAACTACGCCCATTAGAACTGGTGCGGCACCTAAAAATTTGGCATAGGGTGCAGACAGGTTATTCGCCATGTTTAATGATAAGTTGACGAGGAAATATGCCAATAGCAGTCCTGCGAACGCTAGCGACCAGACTTTGGGTTTGTTTGAGGTCTCGGAGTTAGCTTTAGCCTGGATTATTCATAGAATTTCAAAAAAGCAGCGCAATCCCATGATTCACACGGGACTGCGCTGCTTTGGTGTTTCACCCATTGGGTGCGCCTATATGCTAAGGTTGAGTCGACGAAAACCATCACG
>NZ_BAAIHN010000073.1:0-2663 GCF_054784775.1 Lacticaseibacillus boliensis | reverse complement strand
ATGGGTGTACGGACTCATAGTCGAGTTCTCCTTGTAGTTGGTCTTGTGGTGATTCCATTTTACAAGGACTCAGGCTATGAGTCTTTTCTATTTGACTAATTTGTTGCACTTGAATTGTAAATCCGTCGCAATCAAAAAGCCCACCGGATGGCAGGCCAATAATACTTTCAATAGCTTATCCTCATCAGAATTAACTGGCATATCTAACGATTCTTACCGTTTCTTTAGGAGCCAAAGTTTATCTTACTATGAGGAGCACATCAGTGTACAAATATAAGCAGAAAAAGCGCTACGATTGCGGGACTACCCTGTGTAAATATGATTTTCTTGTTAGCTGTCAGTGATCCAAAAGCGGCAGCAAGCACGACAAAACCCACGAATAAAATCTGAACGTGGTAGGAGGCACCACCACTGAGCCCATATCGAGCATATAACAAGCCTACACCGATGAATCCATTATATAGTCCTTGGTTTGCCATCGATGATTTGGCTTCTTTGGTGGCAAGATATCCTTTTGACAAGTCAAAAGCCTTACGGGCCATTTTTGTTTGGGTGCCAAACATCTCGAGAAGCATTATCAGCAATGCCTCAACGGCGACTAGTAGCACGAACATATCCTTTACAAATAGCATTACCTATTCCCCCTAAAGAAATTCATTAAAATTGAAATTTATACGATAAAGCATAGTATAACAGACTTCGGAGCGGGAGAACATTTAGCCTGGATTATTCTTAAACACGAAAAAATACAGCGCAACCTCATGACTGGCATGAAGTTGCGCTGCTTTGTGTTTTTCACCTGGGTGCGGTCTTGTGATATTGTAGAGTCGCTGAAAACCAACAATATGAAGGCCATAACACAATGCTTAGACTACGCGCAACTTCACTTCAATGCAATCCTCATTTATCTGTTATCAACGACGCCGGACAATTATCCAATGATGGTGGAATGATACTACCAATTGAATTTACCAATCGGATCCACCTCAAAAACTTGATTCGTAATACGATTTTCTTTAATGATGAGCGAAAATTTGCCAAGATCTCTTTCGTAGATCTATTTGAATTTACGCTTATGCTCCGGATTGCCGGTTATTGCACTGACTCTGCGGCAAATACTTGGCGTCAGGATCCTGCTATTAGGACTGCTTTAGGTGAGTGTGGCCTCTCAAGCTTCTATTTCACGTTTCATCGCAAGCCTGACTCAAGATAATCTGGTTGAAATCCAAAACCTGTTACTGAAACTGGCTGATGTGGTCCTTAAAGATCCTTCACGCACTGAAATGATCCTTGATATCGACTCCACACACTCGGATACCTTCGGCCATCAAGAACACGCAACCTATAATGGTCATTATTCAGCTAATGGCTATCACCCTCTGCTGGTTTTTGATGATGCCACCGGGCTTTTACTAGGTGCGCAGTTGCGCCCGGGTAACGTCTATACCAGTAGCGATGCTGATACGTTCATCGCCCCGATCCTTGATCATCTTAAAGCCTTACGCCCTGATATGAACATCACAGTCCGCGGTGATTCAGGCTTTGCCAAGCCAGAGTTTTATGCAGCCTGTGCCAAGCGCAGTGTTAAATTTATTGTCCGGCTGAAGAAGATTAACCGCATTAACGAACTTACCACAACGGCAACTCAATCCCCTGAGATGACGACTGATTTTCAAAGTGAAGACCACGAACTGGACTATCAAGTTAAAACTTTGGCGGATAATTATCGCGTGATCGTGCATTCTGAAAGTAAGGCTGAGTCTTTTCTTTGGGACGATCATACTTGGTTGGTCACTAATGATACGAAGATTCCGTGTGAAACATTGATCACCCGCTATCGTCAATGCGGAAGAGTCGAAGATCTGATCAAAGAATTGAAAGCCGGTTTTGCTTTCGACAAGACTGACAGTCACTCGTTTACGATGAACGCTGCTAGGGCCTTGATCAGTGCTGTTTCTTACAACATCGTTCAACTATTCAAACTCATTTTGATACCTTTTGACGCACGAAAGACAATCGCAACCTTGCGCTTTGAATTGCTCCATGTTGCGGGTAAGGTCACGCATCACGCGCACCGAATCGTCCTACATTTAGCTTCAAGCCAAGTTTTTAGTGGCTTTATAGGCAATGTGTTGAACGATATTTTACAAATGTGACCAAAGCAACTAAATGGTCGGGCCTGGCCGAAGTGTTGAAATACGTTCGGTCTATTTGGCGACGCCGACTCTGAATAAGTTGGCCAAAATCAAGGTGTATTGATTCGGCATGGCGAAGTTAGTGTCGCTATTGAGCCTATGGTTGTATTTCACAAACCTATGAATGAATCAGGATTATTATAGCGCCGATGTTGGAGTGTCGAGTGCTCATTTTCAAAAACATGAAAGCTTACATTATTGGAACGTTCTCACATAAAGTTCCAATAATCGAGGCGATAATATGGCGATTTACATGCTTTATCGCATTATTTGACGCATTATTTTACACTAAAAATGCATCATATTGTTAACCATGATATCTCGGTCAAACATTCGTACGTTTGGGAACAGCGTAAGCTTGGGGATGTGGCTTCGATTATTGGAGGGGGAACCCCAAGCACGGCAAAACCGGAATATTGGAATGGCGATATTGACTGGTATGCACCTGCTGAAATTGGCTCTCAACGA
>NZ_BAAIHN010000072.1:0-3134 GCF_054784775.1 Lacticaseibacillus boliensis | reverse complement strand
CTAGCTTTTGGTTTCGACGCTTAGAGCATAGCATGGGTAGCTTTGTAGGTGTCCTTTTAATTTGTCATTTTAAAAAGGGCCTACACTCTCGGCGTTGGATTTCTCCAACACCAGAAAGTGTAGACCCGTTTTTTGTTGCTTTGAATGGTAGTTGCGACGGTTACGCTTGGCAAAGAACCTGCATGAATGGCTTCAGCGTGACACTTGAATCGATATTCTATTGTCGGTAAAATCGGCGAGACTAAAAAATAAATACCGTTTTCAACTCGTGCGATAATTTAATCAGGCGTTGGGTAGGGGTATTTATTGACCGGTCCTCCAAATATCCCTTGTTTCCCCAGCGCACCAGTGAAACCAGCGGCAGCCTTCTGATCCTAGAAGGTTGGATCTCCAATTCCAGTACATCGATGACTTGAACGGCCGGATACAAAACTACGGCCAATCCACAGGTCTGAACGGTTGAACGGCCACTTGGTGACAAGTGAAGCATGTCTAAGGTCGCTACCCGAAACGCGGTGCAACGCAAATGTAGGACTAAGGGATCTAAAGGTAATTCAGGTCGGCCCCAGCGATACATTCATGGTACACAGAGCGAAGCAAGGCGGTTTAAGGCATGTGGATAAGACAGCTTGGGTGCGTGCGGGCAACGCCGGTGCGTGACCGAGATGACTTATACGCAATGCCGGTGCCTTGCGTGGCTCGACTAGGCACAGAGCGAAGCAACCCGCTCTTAGCGATGTGGATAAGACAGCTTGGGTGCGTGCCGGCAACGCCGGTGCGTGACTGTAATGACTTATCCGCAATCGCGTTGGGTTGCGCAGCTCGATTTAGGCACAGCGCAACGGAGGTAGCACTGAAGATTACTCAGACACTTCGCGTGCGACTATCTCAACAATAGTGTGGGGAATGAGACCCTTCTTTAGTGCGGCGTTGATCCTGCTGGTGCCTATCATAAATACTGAGCGAATAGCGGTTATTTGAGATGGCCTAAAATAAGAATGAGAACCGACCGAACGATCTGACGGCAAGTTAGACGCTTGGTCGGTTTTTTTGCCGACAAAAATGAGAGATTTATGTCGTTTTTTATAAGTTAACGATTGTGTTTACCGTGCCTAGGTGGGCTTGATGGTGCCCTGGAAGAGCGGGTATACGACTGTTTTTTTGACTAATAGCGGTTGTCATGGGCTAACAAAAAGACTACTCTAAAGGTGTATACATTTAATAAATTGTCAGTTATCTGAAATTTTTTTCGGCAGTTAGGGTTCTTCAAGCTTGGGAGCATGAATCATGAGATTACGCTATTTATTCGGACTTTTGGCATTAGGGGTCGGGCTGGCCACCGCGCCACAGGTGACGCATGCCGCGGGCAACATCAGCATCGATGGCAATTTTGGTGACTGGTCGGCGTATCCGGCGACATCGGTGTCATATTCTGATGACGGCAGCGGGCAAGATGTGTCACTGATAAAAGTCGCCGCGGATACGAAAACCGTCGATTTCTATGTGCAAGCCCATAACAACAACGCCAGTGGTGGCATCCCTGCGTGGTCGTGGACGTTGACCGTCGGTGGGCATACGCTTGGCAACTTCAACATCGGTAATTCGGCCACGCCATCTGGGAAGGTGACTGTTTATTATAATGGCCAAGCGATCGGGACAGGTGACGTTACCCGTTCGCAAGCTGACAGTAAATACAAGCGCGATTACAGCACCGGCGAGTTTGAGATTGATCTAGCCAAAGCTGGGATCAGTGATGCCAAGGTCGGCGACACGATCGCGTTGAACGCCAGTAGCGCCGGCTTGGGGAATCAAAAAGCCAGTGCCAATGTGACCGCCGGAGGGGCTTCCAGTGCTGCAACTACCACCACCGCCACGAGTGCGAGTGCCTCGGCCGCTTCGTCATCGAGTAGCCAGGCGACCTCTAGTTCCAGTAGCAGTAGCCCAGTTGATGCCAATGGTGTTGTTACCGCAGGCGATGCGGATACGACCACGGGTGACCAAAACACTAACCATGATGCGACCGGGATCGCGATCGATGGCGATTTTGGCGATTGGAAATCTGTACCGATCACAAAAGTTGCCGGTGACAATGTCTATAATTCTCGCTATATGGCCATGGTGACCGACGGCAATGATGTAGATATTTACGTGAAGATGCAGCCCAATGAAGCGATACCAGGCTATGGGGATTACGACTTTGATTTTGGTGGCAAGCACGTTTATGTCTGGAGCCACGATATCCCCAGCCAGTTGACGACTGACGGCAAGGCGGAAGCGGTCACGCTCAACGGCGGTTCTAATTATGATCAAAGCACTTACGGCGCGGTGGCGACCGGCTATGTGCGGCGTTTCAGCTGTGCCCAAGGTTCCTATGACGTGATGGAGTTCAAGCTGTCTTTGGCCAAATTGCATCTGTCGACGACGACCAGTCAGACCATCACCATGTCGAACCCGAATGTGGGCAACGGCGCGGTGACGGCCGCCGGCGGCTCGACTGGCCCGGTTGTGTTGGCCTCTGTCGGCGTCTTGATTGCAGGCTTTGGTTATTGGAAGTATCGCAAAATGACAACGCGGCCGGTGAAGACCCGGGTTTCAGGTAAGTAGGAAAAGCAAATGAGTATTTATATTCTGATTGGCACGATCGTGTGGTTATATGTGCTGTCAGTGTTGAAACGAGCACGGTTGTCTGCCTTTTACTTCATTGTGGGCAGTGCCGGGCTTTTTTTCATCCTGATCGGCATCAGTGACCCTTATTGGGTGTGGTTTTTCACGCATGCGATCCTTCACGGCATTCGCGTCATCGGGCAAGTGACGGGTTGGTGTCAGGTGTCGTTGCACACCGGGTTGGTCGCAATTCCAAATGCCGTGAACTCGGTGGTCATGACGATCGACTTTGAGTGTTCCGGCATCATTGAAACCGCTGCCTTGATCGCTCTGATCGCCTTCTTCCCGATGTATGTGCGGCGAGAAAAAGTCTTTTATGGTGTTTTCGGGGCGTTATATATCTACCTGGATTATTCACCTCGGTATTTGGGACATGAAATCGCATCTGGCCGGTCTGAAAGCAACGTTTGGAGCGTTGCGAATACTGACTGAGCGGAGAAGTTGGTGATCGATGCACCACGAACAGACCG
>NZ_BAAIHN010000071.1:0-3214 GCF_054784775.1 Lacticaseibacillus boliensis | reverse complement strand
TGAGTGTTAATCTGAGAGTGGGTCATAAAGATTCCTGCTTTCTTGTCTGGTTGCACTAACAAGAATAGGTCTTCATGGCCTTTTTGGTCTAGTCGCTAAGGTGTTGCACTTGAATTGTAAACTGGGGTAATTTTACAATCTACCATAAGCCTACCGATTTTTTAATATTATTTTATTCATCAATTTCCGGCGCCGACCCAAGCTCTGCCTGAATCATCCAGATTTTCTTCTCAATTGCGGTTTTGAGACCAATGAAAATATCTTGGGTACTGAAGTCTTTTTCAACATCGGATACTTCAATGCCGTGTTGGTAAAGGTTTTCCAAGTAACGATATCCATCAACTAAGTGTGCGAGGCGTTCTGGGGTTGTTTTGTCCCATTCACCAGGCCAGTCTTGAATCTTAGTGTTTTCGGCCATTTCTTTTAAGGTCGAGTAAGGACTGCCATCAAGCGCAATCAGCCGTTCAGAAATGACATCGAGTTGGTTGTCAATTTCTTCCATGAACTCATCCATCAAGGGGTGCAACTTCAAAAAGTTGGGTCCACGCATGTACCAATGCGTCTGATGGATAATCATTGACATCTGGCTCAAATCGGCAACGAGTTGATTTAATACTGCTTTGGTTTTCGTATATTTCATTAGATTGATCTCCTTTCGATATGGTTATTATACGCGCATTTTAGAATCAAGTTAGCCACTGTCTCAAAATTTTTTGGACAGCCAAGAATAAGTCCAACATTGCCAAGCTCAAGAAGATTTTATCGAAGCAAAATCAGTCGTTGGATCTTCAAACTGGGACTCAAAAATCTGATACCAAGAGTAAAATTGCGCAAACGAAATCTTCAATCAAGCAACATCAAACTACGGTGACACAGATTCGCAAAGCAATCACTAGTGCTCGTCATGCTCAAACAAATTATGCTGAAAAGTTGGATTAGGTATGATTTTGTCGGGGGTAGCCAAAATATGCTATAGGGGTAGCCAAATTGAAAAATGGGGTAGCCAAACGACTGTGGCGGCTAGCCAGCGTGTTTTTTATCAGGTAGCCAAAATCCCACTTTGGGGTAGCCAGGGCCACGAATGTGGCCCCTTTAGAAAACCCACCGCACTGCGGTGTAACCCATATTTGGGTTCAGTTTTCCCTTATGCCCATTATCTAAAACTCCAAAATTCGTCCCCTGTCGAAAATCGTCAACAGTCACACGTCTAAAACCGCGCATGTACTTAGTAATATCTCGCCAGGTGTCGTGTTGTGTGTCCTTTGTGTTGCTATATAGTTACATGAAAGGCACAGGAAGAACACATATTGAGAGAAGAAAAAAACTCGCAACACGACGGCGGCTTAGGCCACCTGTTTTTGCGGTTTTCCACTTGACTAACAGGCAAGACGCAATGAATTGCTGTGCCTGTAACGCAAAGACGGAAAAGAGCATAAGGGAAACGGCTGTCACATACTGTGATAGGCCCGCAGTGCGGGCGTTTCCGGTGGCGCCAGATTTTCTCGTCTACCGACTTTTTACCGATACTTAACCGACAGTATACCGATTGAATACCGACACATTACCGATACGTACCGACAAAATACCGATACCGTGCCGATACAAGAATTGTCTTCACCCGTCTCAAACTTCGTATGTACTTGGCAATCTCTTAGTTGGCGTTGTGTCATGCGCTTTTGGTGTTACTATATAGTAACATCAAATAAACAGGAGGAACACATCATGGGAGAAGAAAAAAGTCGCATTGCTGTTACTTTGAGTGAACAGGCAATTAACGCATTGGATGAGTTGGTTAGAAAAACTCAAGCACAGGCGGAGCACACACTTGCAAACCAGCCCTACACAGTTAAGGTTACTCGGTCGAACGTCATTGAGAACTTGCTTATGCAACAGACACAACACCAAGGTGGTTCTACTTTCTAGTGCTGTTGCTTCTGCTGGTCCCTGACAACCAAGCCTTGCGATTATATCTTGTTGTCCTGCCAATAACGCTCAACGCGTGTTATACTGAACTTGTGAGAAATTCAATGCATATCTAGCACAAAGCGCCGCCACCCCTGCATGGGTGACGGCGCTTTTTTTCACCGCGGGAAACGGCGTGTGGGTTGGTTGGCAACCACTAGATTATCGGTGCCGGCGATCCAACCAGTCGGCAAATAGTGCTGTGACTATTCCCACCACGCATGGGGCGACAATCAGTGTGAGTAATTCGTGCATACCTAGCACCCCCTCTCTGGGGCTAGTTGCCATAAATCAGTTTACCAGATGTTCTATCTAGGTGCTGGTTTGGCTCTAAAGTTGACCAGCCCATTCACTTGATGCAACGGTGGCACGTTGAGTGATTGTTACCGGTCGCCCTCGGAGCGCGTGCGCGACGACCTGCTGAACCACGCTTTTGATTTGGCACTTGCCAAGGCGTAGCCGCGGCGGGAGCGTAGCGACCAGAGTTTGATGTGAGCTAGTTTTTAGCTCACTCCTTTGTGTTTTTTTGTTTCTAGGTTTTGGTCTCGTACAGTAGTGCCTCTTTTAAACCTCTTTTAAACCTCTTTTAGACCCCTCTTGAGGCTTACTCTCCCAAGGCTTATAGAAGTTTATCAACGAGGTTTTGTCTGTTTATCAACGAGGCTTTTAATGGTGATCGTTGATAAACAATCGTTGATTTTATATACCTGGATTATTCACTTCGGTATTGGGGACATGAAATCGCATCTGGCCGGTCTGAAAGCAACGTTTGGAGCGTTGCGAATACTGACTGAGCGGAGAAGTTGGTGATCGATGCACCACGAACAGACCGACCCAGTTTTCGGCTCGACGCACGACCTATTCAGTTATTCAGTTCAGGTCGCCAACTGATGGACTTCGTCCATGAGCCGACTAAACCAGTTCTTGTAAACATAGTTAGAAGCAAGATGAATCACCACACGACGGGCGTGCCAAGTAATCCTACCGGCGATGTGAAAGAGACTGAACCGTAGCGAGGAGATGGTTGAACGACGGTCTTCCGAGACAAAGAGCTGTTTAAAGAGCTGAACCAGGTTATAGGCAATACCGGTGACCAAGGCTCGTGCAGTGTTCCGTGCAAAAGTTGAGCTGTCTGTTTTGTCAAAGCCAAACCCGCATTTCAGCTCCTTAATTTGGTTCTCAGCATTGCCCCGCTGTCTATAGGTCTTGAACAAAGTCTCTGGAGCCTCGGAGGCCAGGCTGGTCACTACGA
>NZ_BAAIHN010000070.1:0-3261 GCF_054784775.1 Lacticaseibacillus boliensis | reverse complement strand
CGGTCTGTTCGTGGTGCATCGATCACCAACTTCTCCGCTCAGTCAGTATTCGCAACGCTCCAAACGTTGCTTTCAGACCGGCCAGATGCGATTTCATGTCCCAAATACCGAGGTGAATAATCCAGGTTTAACTATCAGCCACTTGATGAGAATTCGGCAACTACGTTGACGGTGCACTATGTCAACGCAGAGACGGGGGCAACGCTTCAGCCTGATAAAGTAACGAGTGGTAGCCAAGGAGTTGGCTTCACAGAAACGGCACCAGCACTTGATGGCTATACGGTCGTCGGTTCCGCAACTGCCGATGGCAAGTACGCAGGTAGCGCGATGGATCTGACATTTAACTATCAGCCACTTGATGAGAATTCGGCAACTACGTTGACGGTGCACTATGTCAATGCAGAAACTGGGGCAACACTTCAGCCGGATAAAGTAACGAGTGGTAGCCAAGGAGCCGAGTTCACAGAAACGGCACCGGCACTTGATGGCTACACGGTTGTCGGTTCCGCAACTGTCGACGGTAAGTACGCAGGCAGCGCAATGGATCTGACATTTAACTATCAGCCACTTGATGAGAATTCAGCAACTACGTTGACGGTGCACTATGTCAATGCAGAGACGGGAGCAACGCTCCAGCCTGATAAAGTAACGAGTGGTATCGCGGGAGCCGACTTCACGGAAACGGCACCAGCACTTGATGGCTATACGGTCGTTGGTCCCGCAACTGTCGATGGCAAGTACGCAGGCAGCGCGATGGATCTGACGTTTAACTATCAGCCGCTTGATGAGAATTCGGCAACTATGTTGACGGTGCACTATGTCAATGTTTTGACAGGTAAAGCTATTCAGGACGATAAAACAATAACTGGTTCGCAAGGTACTGCCTTTACTGAAACGGCGCCAATAATTGCGGGATACCGGATCCAAGGTGACGCTTCTGTCAAGGGTATGTATCAAGGTAACGTCATGGACTTGACGTTCAGCTACTTGCCAGACGGCACAGTGGTTGATGAAACGACGACGCCAGCAACGTTGACAGTGCACTATATCAATGTTCTGACAGGCAAAGCTATCCAAGATGATAAGACGACAACCAGTGCGCAAGGCACTGCCTTTACCGAAACTGCGCCAGTCATCAAAGGTTACCGAATTCAAGGTGATGCCTCTGCTACGGGGACGTATCAAGGTAATGCTGTAAACCTAACCTTCAGTTACTTGCCAGATGGTACAGTGGTTGATGAAACGACGACGCCGGCAACGTTGACAGTGCACTATATCAACGTGCTGACCGGTGAGACCATTCAAGCAGATAAAGTTGTAACCGGCGCACAAGGTACGGCGTTTACTGAAGCCGCACCGGCAATCGCTGGCTACCGGATCCAAGGCGACGACTCTGCCAAGGGCACATACCAAGGCAACGCCATGGATCTGACATTCAGTTATCTACCAGATGGTAAGAAGGTTGATGAAACTGCGACACCGTCAACGTTGACAGTGCACTACGTCAACTCACTGACTGGCAAAACGATCCAGACGGATAAGGTAACGTCTGGCACACAAGGGACTGCGTTTACCGAAGCAGCACCGGTAATCAAAGGTTATCGGGTCCAAGGTGATGCCACCCAGAGCGGCACGTACCAAGGCAACGCGATGAACCTGACCTTCAGCTACCTGCCAGATGGCACGGTGGTTGATGAAACCGCGACACCAGCAACGCTGACGGTACACTATGTCAACGTTTTGACCGGCGAATCGATTCAAGCAGACAAGGTAGCGACGGGCACACAAGGTATGGCCTTTACTGAAACGGCGCCAGCGATTGCGGGATACCGTATCCAAGGTGGCAATTCTGCCAGGGGCACGTACCGAGGCAACGCCATGGATCTGACATTCAGCTACTTGCCAGACGGCACCACAGTGGTTGATGAAACGACGACGCCGGCAACGTTGACGGTGCACTATGTCAACGCACTGACAGGCGAGACGATCCAGACGGATAAGGTCACATCCGGCACACAAGGGACTGCGTTTACCGAAGCAGCACCGGTAATCAAAGGTTATCGGGTGCAAGGAGATGCCACTCAGAGCGGCACGTACCAAGGTAACGCGATGGACTTGACCTTCAGCTATCTGCCAGATGGTAAGACGGTTGATGAAACCGCGACACCAACAACGCTGACGGTACACTATGTCAACGTTTTGACCGGCGAATCGATTCAAGCAGACAAGGTAGCGACCGGCACTCAAGGTACGGCCTTTACTGAAACGGCACCTGTAGTCGCAGGTTACCGGATCCAAGGTAACGCCACGGAAATCGGCACGTACCAAGGTAATACGATGGATCTGACCTTCAGCTATCTGCCAGATGGCAAGGTAGCTGACGAAACCAGCAACACCAACTTGACGGTTCACTACGTTGACGGTGCCACTGGCAAGGATTTGCAACCGGTAGCGACTAAGACTGGCGAGCGGGGAACTGCCTTCACAGAAGTTGCGCCGGCAATCGCAGGTTATCAGCTTCGAGGCGACAAGACGGTCACCGGTATCTACACTGGCAATTCGATGAGCTTGACGTTCACTTACGACGCCGAAACCGCTCCAGACAATGGCGGTCAGCCAACCACGCCGGATGACGGCGGCCAACCGACAACACCAGACAATGGCGGTCAGCCAACCACGCCGGATAACGGCGGTCAGCCGACAACGCCAGACGGTAATCAACCAGGTCAACCGTCGACGCCGACTGATGGCAGTCAGCCTGGCCAACCAACAACGCCAGGTGGCAACACGACGACAACGCCTCAACAACCTGCATTACCGCAGACTGATGGGAATGGCACCTCGACCTTTGGCAACCCGTCCACGTCTGGTAATGGTGCATCAACCACGACGTCTAACAATGTGTCGGGATCTGGTACTGAGACGACCTCTAGTAACCTGGCCCAGACTGCCACTCAAGCAGGTACGACAAGCCAAGGCCAACTTGGCAATGCAACCAAAGCATCGCAGTTACCAGTAACAGGCGACCAAGATGCTCGCAACTTAAGCGGCTTGGGAGCCATCGCCGTGATGCTGATGAGCTTGCTGGGACTGTCTGGTAAGCGTAAGCACGACAACTAAGCATCAAAAAAAAGGGCTCTGCGTCAACTGGTGTTGAAGAATAAATTTATCTTTTAGGAAAGTCTCCATGATAGGAGGCTTTTTGTTATTTTAGGCAGTTAATTGGTAGATGCGATTGAAGAAATTGGTTTGATTGCGAAA
>NZ_BAAIHN010000069.1:0-3882 GCF_054784775.1 Lacticaseibacillus boliensis | reverse complement strand
TTCGCAATCAAACCAATTTCTTCAATCGCATCTACCAATTAACTGCCTAAAATAACAAAAAGCCTCCTATCATGGAGACTTTCCTAAAAGATAAATTTATTCTTCAACACCAGTTGACGCAGAGCCACAAAAAGACGCCACGTTTGCATCCCTTCTTCGACCTGATGGGATGCGCGCGTGGCGCCTAGCTGCCCGGTGGCAACAAAATTAATTTTCTCTAGGATAACATGTCACAAAAACTGACGCAAGCGCTTGCTTGTACGATGACGAGATGCTACGCTGATGAGAACTGACGATAATCGAGATGGAAAAATGACCTGGATAACTTTTATCATTGTCTGCCCGCTGGTCGGCTTGGCAGGCTTTGTCGACGCGATCGCCGGCGGTGGCGGTTTGATCTCGCTGCCGGCGTATCTGCTGACCGGCATTCCCGCGCACATGGCGATCGGGACCAACAAACTCTCTAGCGGCATGGGCACGCTGGTGGCAACCGCAGAATTTGCACGCAGCGGCTACATCCGCGCCAAGCTCGCGCTACTGGCCATTATTTGTGCAATCATTGGCGCCAATACCGGCTCGCACCTCGCCTTGTTGCTGTCCGATCACTGGTTTCGCCTGCTCCTGCTGGCCGTGCTGCCACTGACGGCGGCATACCTGCTATTACATAAAAGCGCCTTAGCGACAACGCCAACGGCTCCGCTTTCCCCGACAAGAACAACGGTCTACACCGGTCTGATCGCCGTTGTCCTTGGTGCTTACGATGGCTTTTACGGGCCAGGCGCCGGGACGTTCATGTTGCTGGCGCTCACCGCCTTGGCGCACCTGCCTTTGCACGACGCTGCCGGCACCACCAAGGTCATCAACTTGACGACCAACCTTACCAGTCTGGTGGTGTTCTTGTTCAACGGCAAGGTCTATCTGCTACTGGGACTGACTGCCGGCGCCTTTTCAATTCTCGGCAATCATCTCGGTGCCACTTACTTCAAACGCTTCGGTGGTCGCGGTGCGCGGCCGCTGATCTTGCTGGTCTTGGCGATCTTTTTTGGCAAAACAATCTGGGATCTCACTCATTGATATCATACGTGGTGTATGATATCAATGAGTTTTATTTTGCCTTAACAACGCCACCAGTTTCTCAAACACCGGCTGAACGTCTCCGGGATGGGCCAGCCGCCAGCTCAGCGTACGCAAGGCAATGTCTGCGTAAAGCCCTGCGTGATACGCATCTTCTGCGACACACTGCTTAATAAATAGTTGTTTAAGTTGGGCGCTGAGGTCGCCTGCAGGGTCATGGATCGTCAATAACAGCTCCACCTGCTTGGCTTCTGGCGAAAGCGCCTTGACTAGCGCGTCGAGCTGGCCGATCTCGTCGGGCAGGTTACGTTCTACGATCAGGATCAGCCGCCCGACTTCGCGCTCCAGCCAATCGTTTTTATCCAGATAATATTGGTAATACGTCGAGCGGGTAATGCCTGTTTGCCGGCAGATCATTGAGACGTTGATCGCGCTGAATGGCTGCTGGTTGAGCAGCGTATACATGTTGCGCTGGATCGCGGCGAGCGTCCGGCGGGTGCGCAAGTCTGACATGAGCGACACTTCCTTTCACGCTCAATTGTAACCCAAAGTTTTACAATCCTTTACCCCAAAATTCGCGGTCTTTGTTTTTGCAACCGCTGGCTAAGCGTTGTTATAATTAGTGTTGTTAGGTCAAGACGTCGCAACTGTCAATTCGCATAGGAGGATCCATATGCAATATTCACAGACCAAGACTATTTTGAACCAACTCGTTGCCGATCTCAGCCAGATGGCCGCCGTCATTCACCAGACCCACTGGTACATGCGCGGCCCCGAATTCCTGTTCTTGCATCCGCTGATGGATGAATACATGGAAGAGATCAACGACCAACTCGACGAAGTCTCCGAGCGCCTGATCGCCATCGATGGCGCGCCGTATTCAACGCTCGAAGAATTCGCAGAACACACCGGCATCCAATCCGTGCCTGGTAGCTATGATGCCAGCACCGACGAACGCTTCGCGCGCCTGATCGCCGGCTATCGCCACCTGGAAAAAGTCTATCAAGAAGGCATCGACGTCGCCGGCCAAGAAGGCGATGACTCGACCCAAGACATCCTCACCGGCTTCCACACCGCGGTGGAAAAACGCATCTGGATGCTGTCTGCCCAACGCGGCCACGCCCCAGAAATTGATGATTGATCTGCTTTTCACGGCTCGCTGTTGCGGGTCGTTTTTATTTGTGAAACCGGCTTTGCAACCGATTGCGGCGCATGTTAGCATGGGGATATGTGAAGGAGTCTAAAACTATGCCAACTCGTCGTAAACATTCCCGTTCTGATATCATCCTCATGATCTCAGCCGTCATCTTCATCATTGGTGCCGGATTCGTGCTGAACACCCACTCCAAGAATATCAAAGAGGCGCGCCAAGAACAGCGTGCCAAATCTAGTTCTGCAGCCCATAAGAAGGCCACCTCACAAAGCGCCAAAAAAGTCGCCACGATGAAAACCGTCGACTGGAAGAAGCCTTCGCAAACCTACGCCTACCCCACGGTGACCAAGGACGATCCCGTGGTCTTACACGTCGATTTGAAGACCCAGCGCATCCATATCACCCAAAACAGCAAGCGCGTCTACACGATGTATTGCTCATCTGGCATGGATCACGCGACGCCGACCGGTACGTTTCACATCATCGATCGCGGCAAGACATTTTATAACCCCAAAGACAAGATGGGCGCCAACTACTGGACCAGCTTCAAAGGCAACAAATACTTATTCCACAGCGTCCCCATCGATAAAGACGGCCACTACATCGTCAAAGAAGCCCAATACCTCGGCAAACGCCCTAGCTCGCACGGCTGCATCCGTCTGAGCATCCCCGACGCCAAGTGGATCAACGAACATATCCCGTCAGGCACCGAAGTCATCATTAAATAGGAAAACGCTCGACTCCGCGCGTGAGTCGAGCGTTTTTTGCGTTTGTGACAAAAGTTTCCGAATACCGCCACGGCCGGGAAAATCGGCCGTGCTCCCAGGAAACGGCACACGACAAATTATTAAATTGGCGCGAGGAAGCCGCGACCTCCTTGAGACGACTGCCCTAAACGTTTCATCGCGAATATGACCAATTCGATGAAACGGCCAGAACCGCGTAATACTGCGTCTTTTCAATGATAGCCGCGCAAATTTAAATATTTGTCGTGTGCCATCCTCTGGAAGTACGGCAATTTTCCCAAAAAACCACGACCGTCTCATCGTTAAACGACAAGACGGTCGTGGTTCATTCATCCATTCAAGGCTCAATAGTCGACATGCCAGCTCGTTTCCCGCCTAAACCGTTCACCGGCGCGTTACCGATCGACAAGCACTTCAAGCCCACGGGTGAAACAGCCCGTGGGCATGGCATCTAGCCGCAGATGGCGCCTGACAAGCACGCGATTACTGCCGCCTTACCTCTGCAGGTATTTGTTCCACCACAACCAGCAACCTAAGGGTCGGCACGCTCGTCGCCACGGTACACGCCGCCGTAAACGATAGTACCGACCAACGACGCCCTATACAGGTCGCACTACCTGTATAGGGCGTTTTTTCGCCAGACACAAAAAAAACGGAACCCTGATTATCAGGTCCCGCCCGCCGGCTTACAGCAGGGCACTACTCCCACTGCGGCTTTCGACTTGGTTCTATCTCCGAACACATGATAACATGTTTGTTCAAACTGCATCTACTTTTAAAGTGACGGATTTACAATTCAAGTGCAACAAATTAGTCAAATAGAAAAGACTCATAGCCTGAGTCCTTGTAAAATGGAATCACCACAAGACCAACTACAAGGAGAACTCGACTATGAGTCCGTACACCCAT
>NZ_BAAIHN010000068.1:0-4701 GCF_054784775.1 Lacticaseibacillus boliensis | reverse complement strand
ATGGTTTTCGTCGACTCAACCTTAGCATATAGGCGCACCCAATGGGTGAAACACCAAAGCAGCGCAGTCCCGTGTGAATCATGGGATTGCGCTGCTTTTTTGAAATTCTATGAATAATCCAGGTAAAATTATCCGTCATCAAATCTTGCCTCGATCAGCAATGTGTGGTTAGAAACGACCTCGACCACGGCCTCCTAATTGGACGGCTTCGCTCTCCTCCTTACGGCTGTCGCTGCTACATCACAGACTTAGTTTATGCATCAATGACCTCATAACGGACATGATCGTGTTTCGGGGTTTGAATCTCATTAATAATCTCTTTAGCTAAGGTCCCACTCGATGTTTCAGACTTGCCCTCCGCATTATATAGAACGGTATCCTCGCCGACGAGTGCCTGACGTGCCTCACCTGGTTTGAAGATAATGCCAGGCGAAACAGCAACCCAGTTGACATTATCAACTTCTGATAAGAAATCAAACTCCTTAAATTGTTGCCGTGGGGCCTCAATCCAAGACTGCGCACTTGGATCCTTTAAGAGGTCATCAAAAACATGTCCCCCTTTGCCATTTTTAAGGCTACCCGCACCGAGGATGAAGAACAGCCGAGGCGTGTCTTGCGTGCGGAAGAACGCCACTAGCTTCGTTGCCAAGTCAATGTGTTGATATGCGCTGGCAAGCTCCGACGGCGAGAAAGCGTCAATTATGACGTCAAAGTTCTCTAAATCCGCCTTTTTCAACGCAAAGGCATCTTTGATCAGATAGTTCACTTTGTCTTGGAATAGGTCCTTACCTTTAGCAGCGTTACGAATAATCGCGGTCGTCTCCAAATTTTGGGCTAATGCTTCTTGTACCAAGGCTTGCCCAGCAACCCCGGTTGCACCAATAATGCCGACTTTTGTCATAATAATCTCCTTTAACCTAATTTTTTAACCGGAAATGGATCATCAACGGACCGCGGAATCGCTGGCTTATCTTTCAAAACTGAATATAGTGATAACAAGGCCGATCCCGCGCCAGCTGCCCCTTCATAAAAGCCGATCGGCGCAGTAATGTTATCCGGTTCCAGACGAGTATATGCTTCGTACCACCGCACTGTTTCCGTGCCGTCCTCTTCAAAATCATGGTGCGCATCTCCGAGCAATTGCTCTGCTGTCCGCTTAGAATAATCAAGAAAACGCTCATCACCAGTTGCTAAGTATTGACCTAAGAAGCTATTAAGAATGCTTGAGGACCCACAACATTGGGCAACCGTATTCCAATAACCTGCAGAGTGAACCTCCGGTGCTCCCGCTGCGATGATGCTATCTAAGAGTAAACTGGCTTCATCAAGATATTCTTGCTGACTGGTTTCTTCATATAATTTGTAAAAGTAACGGGCAACCCCGGCATTGCCACCACAGTACCCCAGATAATAAACAGGATGTTCTTCGCCGATTGCATGTGGAATTTTAATGAAACCTTGCTCATCTTTTAGATAGATTGCACGATAGAAGGTTGCCACGCCGTCAGTCGCATCACGGAAAGTCTCATCCCCGCTAGCGTCATAAAGCTTCCATAAGGTATACGCGACACCGCCAGCCCCGATTGGATAGCCCGGAATAATGTTATCGCCAAACTGAGAGCCAGCGAAATAATTTCCTCCTTTTTCATACGGCTTGGCCTGTCCGATTAACACACGCCCTGCATTCAATGTGAAATCAAGCCAGTCTTTACGGTTAAACTGTTCTGCGGCATGTAATAGGAACAAAAACGTTCCGGAATCTGCAACGACGCCAAAAGATCCTGACCAATATGCGCCAACGCCATCTTCCGCTGGCTTGGCAGCAGCAATAATTGCTTCGACGACTTCTTCGACAAATGCTTTATATTCCGCTTTCCCAGTAACCTTATACAGTTCACTCACGGCGTAAGCGACCCCAGCAAAACCACTAGTGAATGCCCATGGCGAGAAGGCGAGGCTCAACTCAGGCGAATTATGGAAGCGATAATCAAGGTAAGGATATGAAGCTTCCGCCTGTTCAAGGTAGGCCGGCTCCTGTGTCACAGCATATAACTGCAACAAATAATGGATAATCCCAGCGCTACCAGAGTACAGACTAACATCATCAAAATATGGGTCAGAGTTGGCTGAACCTTCCAGCGAATACCGAATACCGTGTTCTGTAGTTTCAATTTTAGAATCAATATACTTCTTGGCGAGTTCTGCGACATGTAACAGTTCTTTAGTGTTTAATGCTAGTTGAATACTCATTAATAAGTCTCCTCTTCTAATTGTAGCGGACACGCTTCAAAAAATTCTGAATCCGCGGGTTTTCTGGCTTTTCTAAAATTTCAGCAGGTGTGCCTTGATCTAATATCGTACCGTTTTCCATAAAGACGATCCGGTCAGATACATCATGAGCAAACTGCATTTCATGGGTCACAATTACCATCGCTTGATGGCTTCGCTCGGCAGCGACAGCCTTAATTAAATCCAAGGTCTCACCGACGAGCTCCGGATCCAGTGCTGAGGTCGGTTCATCAAAAAGTATCAGCTCAGGGTTCAGCGCCAGCGCACGCGCAATTCCAATGCGCTGTTGCTGACCGCCAGAGAGATCTGCTGGAAAGGCATCAGCCTTATCAGCTAGCCCAACTTTGTTGAGCAAATCAAGGCCAATAGCTTCCGCATGTTTTTTATCAATCTTGCGTGCAACAACTAACCCTTCTGTAATATTCTGTAAGGCTGTTTTGTTGATAAACAGCGCGTATTGTTGAAACACCATCGCCGTTTGTCTGCGAACAGCGAGCAGATCTTTGGTTGCCACATGTGGAAACCGGATGACTTTATTGTTAAAGTGCAACTCGCCCACATCCGGGTGATTCAAAAGGTTGATGCACCGTAGAAACGTCGTTTTCCCTGCACCAGATGGCCCAATGATCGAGACAACTTCTCCTTTGTTAACCGTGAAGTTGATGTCATTTAAAATCTGATGTTTGGCAATCGTCTTTGATAAGTGTCTGATTTCAATCACTGATAAGCCCTCCTTTCAAATGATGATGTCGTGGTACCGAAAACTTACCCAAAGCTCGGCTTGCCAAAGTGATCAGCGTACACAGTACCCAATAAACAATGGCTGCTCCCATATAGGCTTCAAAATAATCATAATTGACCTGAGCCTTGATCATTACCGAATTCAGCAGATCGACTACCGACACTGCAGACACCAGCGAAGAGCCCTTGATGAGACTAGTCAGCGTATTGCCAAATACTGGGATACTGGAGCGTAATGCTTGGGGTAAAACGATTCGCCACAGCGTCTGCTTAGTGGTCAAGCCGATTGACGCAGCCGCATCCCACTGACTCTGAGGAACCGCGCCTAACGCAGCGCGTACGGCTTCAGCAACGTAGTTCGTCGCAAAAATTGCCAACGCAACGATTGCAATCCACTTGCGATCAAAGTACTTGAACTGCCAATCAACACCAAACACTCGTCCCAATGGATGCAAGGCATCAGAAGTTAACAGATAAAATACCGTTAGTGTTAACAACAACGGTACGCTGTTGGAAAGACTGATCAGCCACTTGAATAACCAACTTAAACCGCGAACGTTGAAAAAGCGCGCCAAAGCGATCAACAAGCCTAAGACCAAGCCAATTGCAAAGGCCGATAGCCCCAGATACAACGTAACTGGTATGTAACGAATCGCCGTTTTAACACATTCGAGCATAAATGTAACGTCCATTGCTGTTATCACCTTTCATAGCGGGCTACTTGGTGTAGTCACCACCAAGATACTTTTCCGATAATTTGACCAACGTGCCGTCTTTTTTAAACTGCTCAAGAGTTTTGCTGACCGCATCGTTAAGTTTGGTTTCGTTGGCGTCGTTCTTGCGGAATAAGTAATACGTGGAACTGGTGTTCACCGGTTTTGCCGAATAGACATACTGCGAGCCTAACTGTTTATTCGCAAAATCTGCGGTGTACTTGGTTTCCAATGTCGCATCGACCGTTTTGTTTTTGAAACTCTTATACAAGAGCTGATCGGACCAGTTACCATAAACAATCTTGAATTTATTTTCTGGATGCGCTTTGTTGTAATTCTCCAGAATCACAGGCGCGTTGCCGCCAGGAATGGCATAGACTTTTTTGCCTTTCAGATCTGCCAGAGAATTGTACCTGGATTATTCACCTCGGTATTTGGGACATGAAATCGCATCTGGCCGGTCTGAAAGCAACGTTTGGAGCGTTGCGAATACTGACTGAGCGGAGAAGTTGGTGATCGATGCACCACGAACAGACCGACCCAGTTTTCGGCTCGACGCACGACCTATTCAGTTATTCAGTTCAGGTCGCCAACTGATGGACTTCGTCCATGAGCCGACTAAACCAGTTCTTGTAAACATAGTTAGAAGCAAGATGAATCACCACACGACGGGCGTGCCAAGTAATCCTACCGGCGATGTGAAAGAGACTGAACCGTAGCGAGGAGATGGTTGAACGACGGTCTTCCGAGACAAAGAGCTGTTTAAAGAGCTGAACCAGGTTATAGGCAATACCGGTGATCAAGGCTCGTGCAGTGTTCCGTGCAAAAGTTGAGCTGTCTGTTTTGTCAAAGCCAAACCCGCATTTCAGCTCCTTAATTTGGTTCTCAGCATTGCCCCGCTGTCTATAGGTCTTGAACAAAGTCTCTGGAGCCTCGGAGGCCAGGCTGGTCACTACGA
>NZ_BAAIHN010000067.1:0-5093 GCF_054784775.1 Lacticaseibacillus boliensis | reverse complement strand
CGCTTGAAGAACAGTTAGTAATTGGAGGTTTCTTTCATAAAATTGACGACGCTCTCGCTCTTCATCAACGTAAGTATTTTTCCCTTCCACCTCCGAAATTACATTATTTCATTACCTATCGATTTTGAATTACAGTATGAGCGATGAACGGATTTCATCAATTAAATATTTCGGAGGCTATACAATGGAAACTACCATCACAAAGAGTTCACTCTTCTATCGCTATTTCAAAGAATGGTACGAACTTTACAAAGTTGGTGCGGTTCGCACTGTCACTTTGCAGAAATACGACATGACCTATCATCATCTAATTGCACTCGCACCGACACTTACGCTCAATCAGATCGACCGTAAAACCTACCAACAATTACTTAACCTTTTTGCCGACAACCATGAACGCCAGACCGTACTCGCCTTTCATCACCACCTGCGAAGTGCACTGTTAGATGCGTTCGATGAGGGCCTAATCAAAACCGATCCAACCCGCAAAATCGTCGTTAAAGGAATGGCCCCTGTGCCGAAAAAGGCAAAATACCTCAATCAGTTTGAACTACATGCAGTACTTTCAGATCTGGACCTTAGCGATACACCGAACTGGGACTGGTTCCTCCTTCTAGTTGCCAAAACTGGACTGCGCTTTGCTGAAGCGTTAGCCGTGACCCCAAAAGACTTTGACTTCACGCACCAATCACTGAATATCAAGCAAACTTGGAACTATAAATCAGCTAACGGTGGCTTTCAGCCAACTAAGAACTTCAGCTCAAAGCGCCGAATCCAAATCGACTGGCAGACAATTACCCAGTTCTCCCAGCTTGTCAAAGATCTGCCAGAGGATGAACCAATATTTGTTAATGGCAGAGTCTTCAACTCCACGGTCAACAACCAACTTCGCAAACACTGTGAGAATGTTGGCGTACCAGTAATCTCCATTCATGGGCTTCGCCATACCCATGCATCTCTACTCCTATTCGCTGGCGTAACGATTGCGAGTGTGGCCCGCAGACTCGGCCATTCCAACATGACGACGACTCAGCAAACCTATCTCCATATCATTCAAGAATTAGAAAGCCAAGATACCGACAAGGCAATGCGGTTCCTATCTGGGCTGGTCTAGCCTGTCGATCATGTGCATCGTTAGTCTAAAATGAATCATTTTCGTCAAATAAATCCCCGATTGTTACCACTGCTACATGCAGGATAACGGTCGGGGATTTCGATAAAGCGCTGTATGTTTTGCAAGGATAAGTTCAGCAAGAAAAAGGCCTTTCCGACGTTTTCTAGACTGATTCTCACTTCAATTCGGAAAAGAACGCCAATAACCCGTCTTCGAAGTCAGCGGTTTCAAAGAATCCTAAGTTCTCTGACTCTTCAATCTTGTCAATACGATCCTTCAGCTTCGGGTTGTCATTTAGGCCAACGCCTGGCAAATAGCAATCATATGCTTCCATGATTGCGTTTCCGTTGTAATCATTGTCAGCAGACCAGCGTCTTATCTTCAATTCCTTCTTCTCCGTGCGGATGGTGCGGCGCGCGTGCTGAAGGGAATCTGTATCAAAGTGTTCAGTATAATCACCGCTTTCGATCCCATCTAGGATATCTTCGATCTCCGACCGGTTATCATCATCCATCGGTGTGATATGATCTTCAACCGCATCACGGTTAGTCGGAATCGTATCGTCGATATAGGTGTTCAACAGCTCAACCAGCTTGTCGTAGTCGATGATCTCGTGGTTGTACAGATCAATTGCGACTTTGATATTGGTCAGGTCGATTTTCTTATCATCAGGGAGTAGTTCGTTGACATCGTTGAGCCGCGCCTGGAGCGCACTGAAGCGATCCTTGTCTTGAATAGCCAACCTGACTTTCTCACCAGTTGGTTTGCCTTTCTCATCGAAGTCATCGACTGCCGAGCCAAAAGCGTAGCCTTGCTGGACCAATCGCTGGACCTTCTGATTCACTTCGGCAGCGATGACAGCAAATTCAAGTTGTTCCTTCTCAGAACGCGGCGTCTGGCTGAAGTCATCCCCTGCGATTGCTTTCAAACGCGCGATTTTCGGTGCCAAGTCGTTGATCTGTGTTGCCATCTTAGGCGCCAGAATATCATCATCGAATAAGTCTTGT
The DNA here is from genome assembly GCF_054784775.1 of Lacticaseibacillus boliensis. Classification (NCBI taxonomy): domain Bacteria; kingdom Bacillati; phylum Bacillota; class Bacilli; order Lactobacillales; family Lactobacillaceae; genus Lacticaseibacillus; species Lacticaseibacillus boliensis. The sequence goes on along the minus strand of NZ_BAAIHN010000067.1, from coordinate 2,972 downwards.
TGCTCAGAATCATCAGGCTGATTCTTGGCGTCTTCGATCGTGTCGTTGCCACCTTTGGTATAGATAATCAATGCGTTGCGGACATTCTCCTCCATCAACTCGCCTTTACGGAAGAAGCGCACCTTCCCGTGCGGCTTCGCGTTCTTGTCGATGGTGCGGTTGGTCCGTGACATTGCCTGAATCAGCATACCTTCCTTCAGTAGTTTGTCTAAGTAGATCACGTTCACATACTTGGCATCAAACCCCGTCAAGAGTTGATCAGAAACGATCACCAGGTCCAGGCGTTGCGGCATCGTAGCCTCTTCGGCGGCGGTCAGCCGATGATTGTAGGGCTTCTTGTGGGCCAACCGCTTCGTGATATCGTTCAGGTAGTCGCGTTCCGGATTGGGGCTGTTGAGAAAATCTTGTGTGCCAAAGAAGGCAGTATAGTCTGTCATCGCTTGCTTCAAGGCGGCCTGCAAATCTGAACTACCGACACCATTCGCCTCATCACGCGAATAGGTCATCGCCACCCGCAGCTCTGGTGCCATCTCTCGAAACAGATTGTAGTAGGCCACAACTGCCTGTTTGCCAGAAGCCGCAAAGATCCCATGGAACTGATTGGGCTGGCGAACCCCCATCTCAATCGGACCAGAATGGTCGTCGGCCCACTGATTGAGAATATCTTGAACCACTTCCTGCCGATAAGGAAGCGACGTGTAGACCTCTCGCTCAAGTTCCTCTTCCGTCCATTCATTGTTGGCGTCAGCTTCCACATCCACCGTACTATAGGTCACATCGAAGCCCAACACGTTGCCATCGCCGATCGCGTCCTTGATGGTATATCGGTGTAGGCGTTTGCCGAAAACGTCATAAGTAGAAATTGCTCGCGACGTGGTCACATCATTGACTTCATCGCTATAGAAATTCGGCGTGCCTGTAAAGCCAAACCATGTGGTCTTAGGGAAAGCCGCCTTGATTCGCTTCACGGTATCGCCGCTGGCCGAACGATGCGCCTCATCCATCAGAATGACATTGCGCTCATCGGAGGTCAGGCCTGCTTTTACCGCTTTATCCAAACCTTGTACCGTGATCAGGAAAATGTGTGAGGCTGCATTTCTATGTTTGAGTGCCTTCTTGAGTTCATATCCCTTCACCACCTGAATCCGATCTTCAAACGTCTTATAAGCATACGACTTGAAGTTCTCGAAGGTCTGGTTAATCAGATCGACGCGATCGACAATGAACAAGACGTTGCGCACACGCGGCATCGCTGCCAATAACTGCGCAACTTTGAAAGAAGTGACCGTTTTACCGGAGCCAGTGGTATGCCACACATACCCGCCTTCTTTTTCAATCAAGCCGTTGGCATCCATTGTACGCATCCGATCCAGGATCGCGCGCGTTGCTTGAATCTGATAAGAGCGCATGACCATCAAGTTGTCATTAGATGCATCAGGGATCATGTTGACGGTGACCAGCCGATGTAGCGCTGGAATCCCCATTACCTGGTGAATGAAGGTCATGGTATCCGTAACGTCCTTGCCGTTGTCGTCGCGCCAACCAAAGCAAAAGTCCTTATTATAATCCTCAGTGCTTCGTGGTCGTGCCAAGTAGTGAGCTGAATGTTGTGACAAGATGAACTGCACCTGCACAAATGAGAACAGGCCAGTGTACATCCCGTCGCCATCATACTTCTGCAGCTGTTCGAAGGCGTTCCACTGATTCTGAAGGGATTCGTCCTTCTCCTCAATGTGTGCCACAGGCAACCCATTGATCAGTAGCATCACGTCGATGCGGCGTTTCTTGCTGAGGGTATATGGCAAGTCAGTGAAGGTGATCTGGTTAACGATCTCATAACGTGAGCGGCCACCGGCCACTTCATCTCCGTAGAAGATTTCAATTTCTAACTTGGTGCCATCTTCACGTAACAACGGCACCGTACCGACTCCGCCGGAACCGGCTAACATCAACTGCGCGTCATACGGTGTCTTGTTCTTGGCAACTTCCTGCTTAATCAGTGCAAATTCGCCGTCTGTGAGTTCCTTGCCATCCAGTTTTCTTGCATTATTCTGATTTAGAATCTCTCGCCAATGGTCACACAGGTGCGGCGCCGTCACACCGGAAAGGTCTTTGCGATAAGTCCACCCCTCATTCTTTAGCTTCTCGATCACTGCATCTTCAAATTTATTTTCTGCCATACATGCTCCCCCTCCTGTTTCGTTGAGATGTGTTCGCCGTACTGAAAAAGTCGAACTATACAAACAGTTTCTGCAGAAGGACTTTCTTTAGTTGTTTGAGGTCTTCGAGCTTACGTTGATGAAGAGCGATAGTGTCATCCAAGCTGGTAAGAATATTAACAATCTTTTCTTGCTCATCATTCGAAGGTAAAGGAATCGGTTGCTGTTTAACTAATTCAGAATTCAAATTTACCTGACTTCCCGGTTGACCATACTTTTGCCAAAGTGGTCGGAACATTTCTAGCCACTGGTACACAAATTCACGGTTTGCTTTTAAATCATAAAAGATTAGAAATCCATCATGGACCCCTGTTTTCACATAGTTCACTACTGGCTTCCCGACCGTGGCCGCAATGCTGAGCAACAGATGTGGTTTAGCCAATACGCGTGTTTTCTCTTGGCCAAGTTTTGAAATATGCTGTTCCAGGTGGTGAATTCGTCCATTTTGTTCAGTTACATCTGCGATACGAAGCCAACCGACTTGAGAAGAATCATCGAACCATTTTGGATCCTGGATCGGGCGTGGTGATGCTCCCCGTGCAATATCCGCAAGCTCTCCAAGCTTACGCTGTTCCCAATCGTTAGTGTATCCATTGAATCGAAAATCAGGGACTGGCTTCTTGTCAGAAGCGAACATTCTTTTCAATAATTCTTTTTTTACTGCCTGTAAGTTTTCATACTTACGTTGATGAAGAGCGAGAGCGTCGTCAATTTTATGAAAGAAACCTCCAATTACTAACTGTTCTTCAAGCA
>NZ_BAAIHN010000066.1:2039-5166 GCF_054784775.1 Lacticaseibacillus boliensis | reverse complement strand
TTTTAGAAGGTTTGCACCCTCAAAACTGGACATCATTGTTTGTTTTTGTTGCCGTGAACCGTATTTGCTCACTAGCGCTTACGCGCTTTGGTTAAGTCCTCGACCGATTAGTACTGGTCCGCTCCAAACATCGCTGCTCTTCCACTTCCAGCCTATCTACCTGATCATCTCTCAGGGGTCTTACTTCCATAAAGGAATGGGAAATCTCATCTCGAGGGGGGCTTCACACTTAGATGCTTTCAGCGTTTATCCCTTCCGTTCATAGCTACCCAGCGATGCGCCTGGCGGCACAACTGGTACACCAGCGGAACGTCCATCCCGGTCCTCTCGTACTAAGGACAGCTCCTCTCAAATTTCCTGCGCCCGCGACGGATAGGGACCGAACTGTCTCACGACGTTCTGAACCCAGCTCGCGTACCGCTTTAATGGGCGAACAGCCCAACCCTTGGGACCGACTACAGCCCCAGGATGCGATGAGCCGACATCGAGGTGCCAAACCTCCCCGTCGATGTGGACTCTTGGGGGAGATAAGCCTGTTATCCCCAGGGTAGCTTTTATCCGTTGAGCGATGGCCTTTCCATACAGAACCACCGGATCACTAAGCCCGACTTTCGTCCCTGCTCGATTTGTCAATCTCGCAGTCAAGCGCCCTTATACCTTTACACTCTGCGAATGATTTCCAACCATTCTGAGGGCACCTTTGGGCGCCTCCGTTACATTTTAGGAGGCGACCGCCCCAGTCAAACTGCCCACCTGACACTGTCTCCCACCACGCTTAGTGGTGCGGGTTAGAGTGTTCATACAGCAAGGGTAGTATCCCACCAATGCCTCCATCGAAACTAGCGTTCCGATCTCTACGGCTCCTACCTATCCTGTACAAGCGGTACAAACACTCAATATCAAGCTACAGTAAAGCTCCATGGGGTCTTTCCGTCCTGTCGCGGGTAACCCGCATCTTCACGGGTATTATAATTTCACCGAGTCTCTCGTTGAGACAGTGCCCAAATCATTACGCCTTTCGTGCGGGTCGGAACTTACCCGACAAGGAATTTCGCTACCTTAGGACCGTTATAGTTACGGCCGCCGTTTACTGGGGCTTCAATTCTGGGCTTCGCTTACGCTAACTCATCCTCTTAACCTTCCAGCACCGGGCAGGCGTCAGCCCCTATACGTCATCTTACGATTTAGCAGAGACCTGTGTTTTTGATAAACAGTTGTTTGGGCCTATTCACTGCGGCTGCACTTGCGTGCAGCACCCCTTCTTCCGAAGTTACGGGGTCATTTTGCCGAGTTCCTTAACGAGAGTTCGCTCGCTCACCTGAGGCTACTCGCCTCGACTACCTGTGTCGGTTTGCGGTACGGGTAGTTTATTTCTCACTAGACGCTTTTCTTGGCAGTGTGACATCAGGTACTTCGCTACTTAAATTTCGCTCCCCATCACAACTTGTCCTTAAAGACTCAAGCATTTCACTCAAATCAAGACTTGTTGCTTGGACACCCATTTCCAACCGGGTGCTTACCTTAGCCTACTGCGTCCCGCCATCGTTCAAACAAAATAAACTAGTACAGGAATTTCAACCTGTTTGTCATCGACTACGCCTCTCGGCCTCGCCTTAGATCCCGACTAACCCTGGGAGGACGAGCCTTCCCCAGGAAACCTTAGTCATACGGTGGACAGGATTCTCACCTGTCTTTCGCTACTCATGCCGGCATTCTCACTTCTATGCGCTCCAGCCGTCCTCACGATCGACCTTCAACGCCCATAGAACGCTCTCCTACCACGCAACCAAAAGGTTGCATCCACAGTTTCGGTATTATGCTTAGCCCCGGTATATTTTCGGCGCAGGGTCACTCGACTAGTGAGCTATTACGCACTCTTTAAATGGTGGCTGCTTCTGAGCCAACATCCTAGTTGTCTGTGCAACGCCACATCCTTTTCCACTTAGCATAAATTTAGGGACCTTAACTGGTGATCTGGGCTGTTCCCCTTTCGACGATGGACCTTATCGCTCACCGTCTGACTCCCAGAGTAAGATAATTGGTATTCGGAGTTTATCTGAATTCAGTAACCCTTGACGGGCCCCTAGTCCAAACAGTGCTCTACCTCCAATATCCATCCTCTGAGGCTAGCCCTAAAGCTATTTCGGAGAGAACCAGCTATCTCCAAGTTCGTTTGGAATTTCACCGCTACCCACAACTCATCCCAGCATTTTTCAACATACACGGGTTCGGTCCTCCAGTGTGTTTTACCACACCTTCAACCTGGTCATGGGTAGGTCACTTGGTTTCGGGTCTACACCAACATACTCACTCGCCCTATTCAGACTCGCTTTCGCTACGGCTCCGGCTTTTCACCTTAACCTCGCATGTTAGCGTAACTCGCCGGTTCATTCTACAAAAGGCACGCTGTCACCCATTAACGGGCTTCAACTAATTGTAGGCACACGGTTTCAGGAACTATTTCACTCCCCTTCCGGGGTGCTTTTCACCTTTCCCTCACGGTACTGGTTCACTATCGGTCACTAGGGAGTATTTAGCCTTGGGTGATGGTCCACCCGGATTCCGACGGAATTTCACGTGCTCCGCCGTACTCAGGATCCTGAACGGAGGCTAACAGATTTCGACTACGGGGCTTTCACCCTCTTTGGCGCAGCTTTCCAGCTGACTTCGTCTACCCGTTAACTTGGTAACTCCAATGTTCAGTCCTACAACCCCAAGAAGCAAGCTTCTTGGTTTGGGCTGTTCCCACTTCGCTCGCCGCTACTATGGGAATCGCAATTGCTTTCTCTTCCTGCAGGTACTTAGATGTTTCAGTTCCCTGCGTCTGCCTCTGATGTGCTATGAATTCACACAAAAGTAACGACCTTATGGTCGCTGGGTTCCCCCATTCGGAAATCTCCGGATCAAAGCTTACGTACAGCTCCCCGAAGCATATCGTCGTTAGTCACGTCCTTCATCGGCTCCTAGTGCCAAGGCATCCACCGTGCGCCCTTTGTAACTTAACCTTGATCTATAAATAGATCGGTTAGCGATTCGAATTTCTTTAGAAACTCATACAAATACGCTGTGTTCTCGGCATTAAAACATTTAAAACAATGATATCCAGTTTTCAAAGAACAAACATTTC
>NZ_BAAIHN010000066.1:0-1712 GCF_054784775.1 Lacticaseibacillus boliensis | reverse complement strand
CTTGAGAAGGTAATCTTCTCAAAACTAAACAAAGTTTCGTGATAGGTTTCCGTAAGTTTAAACCCGAAGGTTTAAACTATATCCTTAGAAAGGAGGTGATCCAGCCGCAGGTTCTCCTACGGCTACCTTGTTACGACTTCACCCTAATCATCTGTCCCACCTTAGACGGCTAGCTCCTCAAAGAGGTTACCCCACCGGCTTCGGGTGTTACAAACTCTCATGGTGTGACGGGCGGTGTGTACAAGGCCCGGGAACGTATTCACCGCGGCATGCTGATCCGCGATTACTAGCGATTCCGACTTCGTGTAGGCGAGTTGCAGCCTACAGTCCGAACTGAGAATGGCTTTAAGAGATTAGCTTGCCCTCGCGGGTTCGCAACTCGTTGTACCATCCATTGTAGCACGTGTGTAGCCCAGGTCATAAGGGGCATGATGATTTGACGTCGTCCCCACCTTCCTCCGGTTTGTCACCGGCAGTCTTACTAGAGTGCCCAACTTAATGCTGGCAACTAGTCATAAGGGTTGCGCTCGTTGCGGGACTTAACCCAACATCTCACGACACGAGCTGACGACAACCATGCACCACCTGTCACTATGTCCCCGAAGGGAACGTCTGATCTCTCAGATTGGCATAGGATGTCAAGACCTGGTAAGGTTCTTCGCGTTGCTTCGAATTAAACCACATGCTCCACCGCTTGTGCGGGCCCCCGTCAATTCCTTTGAGTTTCAACCTTGCGGTCGTACTCCCCAGGCGGAATGCTTAATGCGTTAGCTGCGGCACTGAAGGGCGGAAACCCTCCAACACCTAGCATTCATCGTTTACGGCATGGACTACCAGGGTATCTAATCCTGTTCGCTACCCATGCTTTCGAGCCTCAGCGTCAGTTACAGACCAGACAGCCGCCTTCGCCACTGGTGTTCTTCCATATATCTACGCATTTCACCGCTACACATGGAGTTCCACTGTCCTCTTCTGCACTCAAGTTTCCCAGTTTCCGATGCACTTCTTCGGTTAAGCCGAAGGCTTTCACATCAGACTTAAAAAACCGCCTGCGCTCGCTTTACGCCCAATAAATCCGGATAACGCTTGCCACCTACGTATTACCGCGGCTGCTGGCACGTAGTTAGCCGTGGCTTTCTGGTTGGATACCGTCAACATCTGAACAGTTACTCTCAAATGTGTTCTTCTCCAACAACAGAGTTTTACGACCCGAAAGCCTTCTTCACTCACGCGGCGTTGCTCCATCAGACTTGCGTCCATTGTGGAAGATTCCCTACTGCTGCCTCCCGTAGGAGTTTGGGCCGTGTCTCAGTCCCAATGTGGCCGATCACCCTCTCAGGTCGGCTACGTATCACAGCCTTGGTGAGCCTTTACCTCACCAACTAGCTAATACGCCGCGGGTCCATCCAAAAGCGACAGCTCGAAAGCCGCCTTTCAACTCCGGACCATGTGGTCCAGAGGTTTATGCGGTATTAGCATCTGTTTCCAAATGTTATCCCCCACTTAAGGGCAGGTTACCCACGTGTTACTCACCCATCCGCCACTCGGTTTTAGAAAAATCAGTCCGAAGACTTCAATTAGTAAAACCTCGTTCGACTTGCATGTATTAGGCACGCCGCCAGCGTTCATCCTGAGCCAGGATCAAACTCTCATATAATGAGTTATTTGAATAGCTCGTTTGTTGTTCTTCACTAAGGCCGAAACCTTAGATC
>NZ_BAAIHN010000065.1:0-5606 GCF_054784775.1 Lacticaseibacillus boliensis | reverse complement strand
CGTGATGGTTTTCGTCGACTCAACCTTAGCATATAGGCGCACCCAATGGGTGAAACACCAAAGCAGCGCAGTCCCGTGTGAATCATGGGATTGCGCTGCTTTTTTGAAATTCTATGAATAATCCAGGGTAAGTCCTCTTTGGGATGTCTTTTGGATGGTGGTATAGGTCGGGTTTGGTGTGTTCCGGCCCTTGAGATGGCTGGAACGGTGCGAGGCGCTCGGAAGCTAACTCGGCTCCGCCGAGTGGATCTTCCTCGACGCCTTTGTTGTAAGCGGCCAAGCCGCCAACAACAATGCCGCGCCTGAGCCATCTCGGGCCTCCACACCCCAAACCCTGACGTTAGCTTCTTGCGTCGCCGGAAGTGGCAATTTCTAAGAGAGTAGAAATGGATTGGATACAATCAACAAGTTAACCCGATTGGCCATTACATCAAACTATCCTGATACATCGAATTCAGGGTGTGGGTAAAAGTGACGGAAGCAGGTCAATCTGACGTGGTGAGATTGCTGTTGGCGACTTGTCGCTTACAGCAAGGCGCAGGTGGAGATCCACTTCGTCAAAGACGAAGTTAGCTCCGCCGAGCACCCTCTCCACGACAGATTGATCCTGCTGGAGTCGCTTTCACCCGCACCCAACAGTCAAACCGGTCTACCCAACACGAAATGCTACGCTGCCGGACAACGTCATTGCTACTGTATGATCTCGCGATTAGGATCACGCCAGTTGAGGTACCATACAACTGCAAGCAACAGTAAGACGCCGACGAATACCGCATGCAAAGCGCTTAGCAAGACGGTTTGCGTCGCGGCGCCGCTGGCGTGGCCGGCGACAGCCTGGTTGAGTGTGGCTTCGCTAACGTTGCCGCGCTTGGCAGCCAGCACCAGGTTCAACACCGCGCCGTACACACCGGTCATGATGGTTTGTCCGAGCGAGCGCCCCAGCGTCAACAACGCCGTCGCAGAGCCGACGAGCTCATCAGGGGCCAGATGCTGACTCAAGATTGTGTTTTGCGACACCACTAACCCCATCCCCGCGCCGTTGACCGCGGCGATGACATAGAAACCCCACGCCGGGAACCCGCGGCCGGACAGGACCAAGGCCAGATAAAACAGGAATTGCACGCTTACGACCGCCATCGTCAGCCGTTTAGGCACGATGTGGCGCAACGCCCAGGCCACGGCAAATGACGACAACAACCACATGATTGAGCTAGACGACACCACCAACCCCGCTTTGGTCGCGGCGAAGTGATAGATTGACTGCAACCAGATGGGAAAATAGACTTGATAGGCGATCAAAACGCCAGACAGTATCGCGGCGGTGACGATCTGAATGGTAAACGTGCGGCTGGTGAACAACCGTGGCGAAATCAGCGGATCCGCCGCCTTTTTTTCTTGGCGCACCAATGCACCTAAGCTGACGATGGCGACCACAAACAGGCCCAACGCCCACCAGCCGTTAGTCGCCAGACACTGCACCGCCAACAGCAACGACACGAGCAAGACCGTCAGCCAGGTGATTCCCGCCCAGTCGAGCTGGAGGCGTGTCGTCTGCGGATGCTCTTGATACCCCCACGCGACTAACCCCAACACGATCACACCGAGGGGCACATTGACGAAAAACACCCAATGCCACGACAGCGTGTCGACCAAAAAGCCGCCGAGCAATGGTCCGATCAAGGCCGACAGCCCCCAGGCAGTGTTATTCAGCGCCATGATCTGCGCGCGCTGTGCATAATCGAAGAAATCCGCGATGATCGTGAACGTCAGCGGCATCACCGCGCCGGCACCGATACCTTGCAACGCCCGCGCGGCAATCAGCAGTACAATGTTTGGGGCCAGCCCGCTAAACAGCGAGCCCAGCGTGAAAACCAAAACACCCCATGAGAAAAATCGCTTGCGGCCATAGGCGTCTGCCAGCTTGCCATAAATCGGCGTCGTCACCGCCGTCGTCAGCAGATATGCCGCCATGATCCAGCTTTGAAACGCCAGCCCGTGTAGCGCGGCAATGATCGCCGGTAGCGCGGTGGTGACGATGGTGACCTCCACTGAGGTCATGAAAGTGGCGATGAAGACTGCGGCCATGACAAGCCAACGACGATTGTTCAAGATGATTGCCCCCGAGTTAAAAGTGATGTGATTAGCGTACCGCAAGTTGATGAATGTGACAAAAGCAATTTGCAGACCCAGTGTTTTCCGGTATGCTGAAGGTAACACCTTTTGGAGGAGGACGACATGGCAACATTTTTTGGACTTATTTTCTTCGTGGCGTTGCTCGCGACCGGCTATTTTGCGGTGCGCTTCGTCATCGACCGCTTCACCCACCACACGCAACACCACCGCGGGCGCAAGACGCTTTTGGCGCTGGCGGTTATGATTGTCGCGCTCGTCGCAGTGGCCGTCAGCCCCTCAAGCACGGACCTGACCCCGTCGCAGGCGCGCAATAAGCTCAGCCAAGCTCAAACCACCAAGCATTCCTTGGCGGCGGAAATGGCAAGCGCAAAGCAGCGTCAACAAACGCTTAACAAGCAAAAAGCCTTGTTGCTGGCGGAAGTCGCCAATGCCGACGCCGACGAGAAAACGGCAACCAGCCGCAAACAGGCCGCCCAAAGTGCCAGCGCCAGCCAGGCTTCCGCGCAAGCGGCGAGTGCCAGCCAGGCGCGTGTCGAGGCGGCCAGTCAAGCTGCCGCTCAGGCTAAGGCAGCTTCTACTCGCGCGGCCGCGGCCAGTAGTCAGGCGGCAAGCGCAAGTCAAGCCGCGAGCACGGCAACTCCCCCCAGCGCACCAACCAACAATGGCGATATGAACACGGGCAACACCGGCAAGATCGTGGGTAACGTCAATTCTAAGATCTATCATGTTCCCGGCCAAGCCGGCTACCGCATGAATTCTGCCAACGCAGTTTATTTCAACACGGAAGCCCAAGCCCAAGCGGCCGGCTACCGAAAGTCGTTGCGGTAGCTAATCAGAAAGGAATCTCGCATGAAAAAACTCATCGCCTTAATCGTCGTCAGCGCCGCTGTGCTGACCGGCTGTGGCGCCCAACATACGGCTTCAGACGCCCAAGTCAGCTCGTTGAGCAGCGCCACCAAGACCAACCACAGCATCAAGCACACCTTGGAACAAACTGAATCAAAAAACCGTAAAACTGCCGCAACGATCAGCTCGCTCAAATCCCGCCTGAGTGCAGATCAACACGCCGCAAGCATCGCACAAAAGCAAACCCCTAAAGTCGCAGCTTCCAGCAAAGCCCCCGCCCAACCTGCCGCGACCACTGATCTGGCGGCCAAAAACTACGCCGGTCAACAAGAGATCGTCATCAACCAGAACAACCCTGGCTTTTCCGCCAGCGACTTATCGACGGCTCACAGTGCTTGGGAACGTTACAGTGATCTCGACAGCCAAAACCGGGCCGTCGATGCCCAGGCCCTGCTCAACCAATCGCTGATGCCATCGGCCAAGCGTGAACCGTTGACATGGGATCCGACTGGCTGGCATAACCGCCGCACCGCGCACGGCTGGCTGTACAACCGCAGCCACCTGATCGGATTTCAACTGAGCGGGGAAAACAACAATCCCAAGAACCTGATCACCGGCACGATGTCACTGAACAATCCACTGATGCTCGCTCACGAAATGGACATCGCCACCTACCTCAAGGCTTCCAGCAGCCATTACGTCCGCTACGAAGTCCGTCCTGTATATCGCGGCAGTGAACTCGTCGCCCGCGGGGTGCAGATGCGCGCCCAAAGTATCGGCGACAACAACATCCACTTCAACGTCTACATCTTCAATGTCGAAGATGGCTACACGATCGATTACGCGACCGGCACCAGCACGACAAACTGATCCCAAATTAAAAAGCATTCGGAATCTTCTTCAAGAATCCGGATGCTTTTTAATTACGCACGGCCTGCTTCGACATAAGTCAGCGAGTCGAATTCAAGGACGTTAACCTTCTCACCATCGATCGTCACGCGCGTCACACCGGCGTTGTTCAAACGGTTTTGGCCGTGCAACGGATAGCCGATGTAGGCCAACCACAGCAAGATCACGGTGCCATGAGCAACGACCATCACCTTGCCGGAATTGGCCTCAGCGATTTGGTGCAAGGCCTTGTCGAAGCGGAGCTGCACGGTCTTGGCGTCTTCACCGGCCGGATCGAGCTGGTGGACGGCGTTTGCGATCGGAACCAGCTTGGTGATGTCTTCTTGCGGTAGCAGTGTCGCCAGCGCTTCCGCGCGACGCTGTTGGGGATGGCCTTCGAAGCGGCCGTAGTTTTCTTCGCGCAACCCACTGTCAGTATGTAGCGGCAGGTATTGGTCTGCGGCATCAAGCGCCAGCTGGGCCGTGTCTTGGGCGCGGCCGAGGTCGCTCGAATAAGCGGCATCAAAAGCCACGCCCGCCTTCATCAGCCCGCGGCCAAGCGCCTTCGCGTCGGCTTGGCCGGCTGCGGTCAGCGGCGAATTGGCGTTGCCTTGGACGCGCTCTTCCACGTTAAACACGGTTTGCCCGTGGCGGATCAGGTAAAGTTCAGTCATAGTTCCCTCCATGTGTTTGCAACGGGACCCATTTTACCACAAGCAAGCGCAACGTTTTGTACGTTTGTGAAAAGCAATCGATTGCACGGCGAAGTCGCCCCAAACACGATAGCCAGGCTACCTGCCCAGCTAAAACCACTTTGCTCTGCTCTGGTGTCGTCGAGCTCCGCAAAGCAACGCGATCGCGACCAAGCTGACTTACCCACATCGCTAAACCCGCTTTGCTCTGGTCAGTTTTTCGTTTTTCGCAACACCTGGAAATTACTCCCGTTGATCTGGACATAATCGCCGACTCTGGCCTTGTCGTACATGCGCTTGGAAACAGATATCTGGCGCGTTTTACTGCCAATTTTAAGCGTCAATAAGTAGCGTTCGTGATGGTCACGCGCGCGAAACGCAGCATAGTACCAAAACGGAAAATAGGTGTGAGCAAAAGGCGAGCGGCGGAACGTGCGGTTGTTGATGAAATGCGTGCGACTGACCGCTTTCACCGCGGACTTGCCCATCGTAGGCGTCACCGGCTTGGTCACCTTGCTGACGCCAACGTGGCCGGCGTTAGCCTTAAAAGTCGAGACATGCGTGCCGCTGGTGTGCGGCGTGGTTGCGTGCGGACTCACGTGTGGTGTCGTATGTACGGAAACATGCGGTGAGACATGCACGGCCATCGCTACGTATTGGCTGCCATCATCAGCGTTCAACGACACCGCGCGCCGATGGGTCTTGGCAACCACCTTGCCTTGCATCGCCGTTTGCGACTGACTACCACAGCCTGCCAATGGCGCGGCCATGAGTATCGCCACAGTAAACGCGATAAACCCTTTCACTTTTTTCATTGGAATCCCCCTAAAAACCCGTGCGAATACACCCTGGTTTAATCAATATAACCTCTGACCCGACACGTGGCAACGAACAGTTTTGTCACGACGAATTGTCAACTAAAGTGCAACTTTTTACCCATGAAGACTTCTGATGGCGTCTTCCAGCCTAAGACCTTGCGTGGTCGATTATTCAGTTGTTCAATGTAAGTCTCAATTTCCTGGTCGCTCTGAAGGTCTAGGTCTGTGT
>NZ_BAAIHN010000064.1:0-5658 GCF_054784775.1 Lacticaseibacillus boliensis | reverse complement strand
ATGGGTGTACGGACTCATAGTCGAGTTCTCCTTGTAGTTGGTCTTGTGGTGATTCCATTTTACAAGGACTCAGGCTATGAGTCTTTTCTATTTGACTAATTTGTTGCACTTGAATTGTAAATCCGTCACCTTCAAAGAAACCATCGTCAGCGGCCAGCCGGTTAACTTCAAAGTCGATGCGACGCCAGTGACCAATTATGTTGGCCCGACCGATGTGGGGACCTACAATGTGATGAATTCATCTTGGTTGACGATGGATGTGACCAAGTCGACCAAGGACCCAGTCAATATCACGTTCAAAGTGCCGGCTAACATGATCGGGACGGGCTTAAAAATATCTAGCCAATACGCTGCAGGGGCGCTTTACGGTTTGACGGCAACATTGACGGCTTATGATGCCAACGGGACAGTGTTGGCATCAGGCAACTTGGGCAGCCTAGCCAAAGACAGCAGTTCCATCTACACTTGGATGCCAGATGTTAACGCGTCGATCGCCAGCTTTGGCGTGGACTTCACCTCGCTGCCAAACACCTCGTATTCTCAGATCAAATTGGCGCCGATTCTGGCAGTCGCAACAGCACCAAACGGGTCGCAGACTTATACGATCCCGACGTCGTCTGAGATTGGTGGAACAACGGTACCTTACACGAACTATCAAGTGATCGTTACCGATTCGCATGCAATCATGAGTGCAAACCCGCATTTGGATGGCACGACTCCAGCGGGCCCTTATCAGGCCGGTGAGGCACTCAAGGCCGAAGATGGTGATGCCGCATTCGGTTTCTATCCTTTTGATAAATGGAGCTTGACGACCTATAACATCTTGGATCAGCCGGCTGTTTTCCTTTTGCCATTGCCAGATCATGCGACCTTCGTTAAGACTGACAAATTCAACGAGAATACTAGTGAGGTGATGCTTAACGGGCACCGCTATCTGCGTATCGATGTTCCTGCAGGATACAGTGTCAATAGTTCTGTTAATAATAAGTACAACACCAGTGTCCAAATTAATCACATCCAGGTCGAGATGAATGCAAACGCCGACGTGACGCCAGACACCCAGATCAAGATGGGCAATGCTATCCAGGAGCCTTCCTTCATAGGAATCAAGGATGACAATATTGATGCCAATTTTTGGACAGCGAGTGGTGGTCGGATCTGGACGTTCGATCAATTACGTCAAAACGGTTTTGGAGATGTCGCGACGCTTCTTCAAAACGCCGGTTATACAAGGGCATATTTAGATACAGTAGATCGATCTTCTCAACAGTATAGCGGTACACTCTTTCCAATTACCGCGCCAACCGAATTAATGCTCAGCACAGGCGTTAAAGCTGATGCTGAAGATACCTATGTTAGCGGTACAGACGGCACCGCTAGCTTTTATCCAGGCGGTTTGACCGGCTCGATCCGCGAATATATTTACAACGGTGGTGCCAACACCAGTCTGGATTACCACGGTTTAGTCACCTTACCGAAAACCGCTGATTGGGATGCGTATTCTCTCGACCTCACCGGCGCCATTACGGTGCCTGCCGGCGTGACGGTGCAATACAGTACGCAAAAGGTGACCGGCACAGACGGCCAGGCGCTGTCTGCAACGCAGCTGGCAAGCTTCACCGACGGGAGTAGCATCAGCGACTGGGGAAGCGTGAAGAGCATCCTTTTCACCGCCCCAACCCTGGCCAATAAAGCCTCTGTTGATGTTGAATTCCCGGTCAAGGTGACAGACGTGCCAACCGCTGCTGCGACGGCTAAGGCCTTGGTGTTCAACTATACCAAAGCTGATGGTGGGACCATTTTGGGTGCTAAAACGACCGACCTGAACACGCGCGTGGCGGAAGCGCAGCGCGTCATCACAGTGAAATATCAAGACTCCGATGGTAATACGTTGGCCGCTGACCGGACGATGAAGGCCGACGCTGGCAGTGTGCTGACGCTTACGGCAATGACCATCACCGGTTACACGCCGCAACAAGCTAGCCAAGCCTATACCATCACCGAAGATCCTAACCAGACGGTGATTTTCATATACAATCGAGCGCAGATGAGCGTGACCGTCAACTTCATTAACGTGCTGACGAACACTAATGCCAAAGGTCAGCAGACGCTGAAGGGATATATCGGTGATTCATTGGATCTCACCGCCGATACCTACACCAAGATTGCTGGCTACACCGCGATGCCAGACAACGCCAAGGCGTATACGGTCACCACTTCACAGATTCAAAACATCAACCTGTACTTCACGCCACAGACGATGCCTTTTACCGTGAACTTCGTGGCTGACGCAGACCACAGCAAGGTGCTTGCACCAGCGCAAACGTTCGGCAACGGGATCATGGGGTATCAATATCCGGTGACCGCAGCGACTGTCGTTGGCTATACCCCGACGAAGAACAGTGACAACTTGACGCTGTCAACAACGCAAAATAGCTACACCTTCTATTACAAAGCTAACCCGCAGACACTGACGATTCACTATGTCGATGAATCAGGCAATTCGTTGCATCCGAATACGACTGCCGCGACGACCACCAATGCGGCTTATGATCTTACGTCGACGGTCGATAATGTGGCAATTGCTGGTTATGAACGGGAAACGCCTGATGCAGATCTGAAAGGGACCGCGACGCTCGGCGCAGATGGTAAGCTTGTGAAGTCAGAAGTGACCGTAACGTATCGGGTGGCCAAAAAAACAATCACGATTCACTTTGTCGACGACAAGGATAACAAGTTGCACGATGACACTACCGCTACGACGGCCACCAATGCTGTCTATGATCTCAAGTCGACAGTCGATGGGGTAACAATCCCAGGCTACACCCGGCAAACAACCGATGACGCATTAAAGGGTACGGCAAAGATTGATGCGAATGGTGATCTTTTGGTCCCTGCAGTGACGGTTGTTTACACGGCGGATGATCAGAACTTAACGATTCACTATGTGGACCTTAATGGCAATAAGTTACACGATGACAGCAACGTGCCAACAAAAACTGATGCGGCGTATGATCTCAAGACAACAGTTGAAGGGGTGGATATCCCAGGCTATACCCGGCAGACCACTGATGAGGAATTGAAAGGTACCGCCAAGCTGAACTCTGACGGGAAGGTACCTGACGTAACGGTTGTCTACACAGCAGATGCCCAGAATTTGACGGTTCACTATGTCGATGATAAGGGCAACAAGTTGCACGATGACAGCAACGTGCCAACAAAAACTGATGCGGCGTATGATCTCAAGACAACAGTTGAAGGGGTGGATATCCCAGGCTATACCCGGCAGACCACTGATGAGGAATTGAAAGGTACCGCCAAGCTGAACTCTGACGGGAAGGTACCTGACGTAACGGTTGTCTACACAGCAGATGCCCAGAATTTGACGATCCACTATGTCGATGATAAGGGCAATAGCTTGCATTCAGACTCTAACTTTACCACCGCAACTAACGCAGAATATGATCTCAAGCCGACGGTCGACGGGGTGACAATTTCTGGCTATTACCAGCGGCAGACCACTGATGACGAGCTCAAAGGGACCGCAACGGTTGACGCTGAAGGCAAGCTTTTGGTGTCAGAAGTCACAGTTAAGTACAAGGCGTTGACGAAGACGATCCACGTTCACTATGTTAATAACTTAAGTCGCGAGGACCTCGCGCCAAGTACCGAAATTACCAAGAACCTGGGCGAATTGTACTCGGCGGAGTATCATGAGATTAGCGGTTATCGACTGGTGCCGAACACTCTCAGCGGATTGAATGACTATATGACAGAAGACACCAAAGATGTGTTCTTCGTTTATCAGCCGATGATGCAAGTGCCGAACGAGACTGCCGTCAAGACGGTTTTGACCATGCATTATGTGGATGGTGCCGGCAACAAGATTGCCGATCCGACAACGCAGACCGGTAAAGTTGGTGACGACTTCTCCGTTTCTGCACCTGAAATTCAAAATTATCATCCTAAGGATTACACGCCAGTCAGTGGAACGTATCAAGGCAATGCGATGGACTTGACCTTCGTTTATGACAAGGATGGGCAAGTCGTCGATGATGCTGCGACGCCGGCAAAGCTAACGGTGCACTACACTAACGTTGTGACAGGTGAACCTGTCCAGCCGGATAAGGTGACAACTGGCGATCAAGGTACTGCGTTCACGGAAACGGCACCAGCACTTGATGGCTACACGGTCGTTGGTCCTGCAACTGTTGATGGCAAGTACGCAGGTAGCGCGATGGATCTGACGTTTAACTATCAGCCACTTGATGAGAGTTCGGCAACTACGTTGACGGTGCACTATGTCAATGCTGAAACGGGCGCAACGCTTCAGCCTGATAAAGTAACGAGTGGTAGCCAAGGAGCTGATTTCACAGAAACGGCGCCAGCACTTGATGGCTACACGGTTGTCGGTTCCGCAACTGTTGACGGCAAGTACGCAGGTAGCGCGATGGATCTGACGTTTAACTATCAGCCACTTGATGAGAGTTCGGCAACTACGTTGACGGTGTACTATGTCAACGCAGAGACGGGGGCAACGCTTCAGCCTGATAGAGTAACGAGTGGTATCGCAGGAGCCGATTTCACAGAAACGGCGCCAGCACTTGATGGCTACACGATTGTTGGTCCTGCAACTGTTGATGGCAAGTACGCAGGTAGCGCGATGGATCTGACATTTAACTATCAGCCACTTGATGAGAATTCGGCAACTATGTTGACGGTGCACTATGTCAATGCAGAGACGGGGGCAACGCTTCAGCCTGATAAAGTAACGAGTGGTAGCCAAGGAGCTGATTTCACAGAAACGGCGCCAGCACTTGATGGCTACACGGTCGTTGGTCCTGCAACTGTCGACGGCGAGTACGCAGGTAGCGCGATGGATCTGACGTTTAACTATCAGCCACTTGATGAGAATTCGGCAACTACGTTGACGGTGCACTATGTCAATGCAGAGACGGGCGCAACACTTCAGCCGGATAAAGTAACGAGTGGTATCGCAGGAGCCGAGTTCACAGAAACGGCACCAGCACTTGATGGCTACACGGTCGTTGGTCCTGCAACTGTTGATGGCAAGTACGCAGGTAGCGCGATGGATCTGACGTTTAACTATCAGCCACTTGATGAGAATTCGGCAACTACGTTGACGGTGCACTATGTCAATGCAGAGACGGGGGCAACGCTTCAGGCGGATAAAGTAACGAGTGGTAGCCAAGGAGCTGAGTTCACAGAAACGGCACCGGCACTTGATGGCTACACGGTCGTTGGTTCCGCAACTGTCGACGGCAAGTACGCAGGTAGCGCGATGGATCTGACATTTAACTATCAGCCACTTGATGAGAATTCAGCAACTACGTTGACGGTGCACTATGTCAATGCAGAAACGGGGGCAACGCTTCAGCCTGATAAAGTAACGAGTGGTAGCCAAGGAGCTGAGTTCACAGAAACGGCACCGGCACTTGATGGCTACACGGTCGTTGGTCCTGCAACGGTCGACGGCAAGTACGCAGGTAGTGCGATGGATCTGACATTTAACCTGGATTATTCATAGAATTTCAAAAAAGCAGCGCAATCCCATGATTCACACGGGACTGCGCTGCTTTGGTGTTTCACCCATTGGGTGCGCCTATATGCTAAGGTTGAGTCGACGAAAACCATCAC
>NZ_BAAIHN010000063.1:0-5721 GCF_054784775.1 Lacticaseibacillus boliensis | reverse complement strand
CGTGATGGTTTTCGTCGACTCAACCTTAGCATATAGGCGCACCCAATGGGTGAAACACCAAAGCAGCGCAGTCCCGTGTGAATCATGGGATTGCGCTGCTTTTTTGAAATTCTATGAATAATCCAGGGACAGTAATGTCCCAAAATCACTAGTATCAAACGCTACACGTTTTTGAACAGCCACTAAATATGACTTTTGAGCATAATCTGGCGTGTAATCTTGAAATGCGTCACGTATATCAAGACTTGGGAGATTTTCATCGGAAATAATGCAATCATTATATGCATTATAAAACTCATTGAGCCTTGCTCCAATAACGTGCTTCACTTCAGCACGAATTCTCTGTGGACAATTTAACGATCGACAAACGTGTTGCCAAAGCCGTTTTAATCCGAAGCCAGGCCAGTATTGCTCCCCGTCTTCCTTGAAGTATCCCCCTCGCCGACGATTTCGAATTAACTGCTCCAGTTTGTCAAAATCAAGGTTAGTCACTATCTGATTACGTATGGCTTCAGGCAAATGTTTCCCCTTGTGAAATTGCGGTTTTTAGGGATTATAGCTAAACACGGCAAAATCATTTTCGCAAATTGCAAGAACAAGTTAGCCACTCCGTGGCACGACACCGTGAGGCGAACTGTTACCTTTGATGAGTTGAGTTAGCTGGCTACGGCTGACTTGGCAGCTCGTCGCTGAGCTCGAGCGCGCTCAGCGATGAAGACTTCCTCGGTCGTGCGATATTTGAGTTGGCGACGAGGGAGGCGGTTGAGCCGATCTTGAGTCTCGGCGACAGCTAGTGGGCTGACAGCGTCTAAGGACTCACCTTTGGGGAAGTCTCGCCGAACCATCTTATTGTGGACCTCGTTGGTGCCGCGCTCACTGGAACGGTATGGGTGCGCATAGTACACAGTGGTCACGCCATCGAGCACCGAGTCTAGGTCGGCGAACTCAGAGCCATTGTCGGCAGTAACCGTTTTAATGACGTCGCCGTACTCCGCAACGATACCGCGCATGGCGTAGTTTACCGAATCGGCGTCGCGGCCGTCAATCAGACGCATGAACTGGAAACGGGACTTGCGTTCGATGAACGTCATAATGACACTCTCTTGACCATCACGCTTACCCACCACTGTGTCTAGCTCGAAGTGGCCGAACTCACGGCGACTATCCACACGTTTCGGGCGCTCATCGATACTACGTCCAGTAAGCAGTCGTTTGTGCTGAGTGTTGGCCTTATGCTTGATGCGGTGGCTGGTCTTCTCCAGCAGATCAATATTCTTGATCTCCAGGAGCTGAGCATCAATGTAGTTGTACAGCGTCGTCGTACAAACCATCTCCTCAGGTCGATAGAGCTTCTTCTTCTTGGCGCGACCAACCACTGCGTCTGGGGACCAGCCGTCTTGTTTGAAGTGTTCTGTGAAGTGGGCGATGAAGTCAGCGGCTTGGACGAGCTGGAGGGGTCTGTGGCATCGCCGCCGGTTCTCTTTATAGCGAAGGTGGGCTGCCTCAGCGCTGTATTCAGTGCGATACACACGCTTGCCATTGACCTTCTTGACCTGATCGATCTGGCCTCGGTTTAGCTTGTTGGCGACGGTTTGCCGGCAGATACCAAGTATGCGTGCAATTTCTCGATTTGACTTCTCCTCTCCATGAAGTGCAGCGATTTTTCCACGTTCGAAAGCAGTCAGATGGTGACCTTTGGTGTGAGACATGATATTCTGTTCTTGCATCAAGACGATACCTCTTTCATTAATTGTGTAGGAACTTTAATGATAACAGGTCGTATCGACTTGGTGTTTTTTATTTTGTCTGAGTGCTAACGATAGTTGCTAACTTGATTGTAAAACGCGGGGCAAAATCATTTTGCCGTAGGAACGAGATGAGGTTGTAACAGTAGTGGCCAGTATCTTCTAGCCCTACTTAAACAGTGTCGCCAGTTGCTCGCATGAGATTGTGCAGCGTCTGCTTTAGACACTGGAAACCTTCGCTGTTGTTGGTGATCTCAAGGTGTCTGACAAAGATGGTTCCTTCAGGGTCAATAACTGCGACGTCATGTTTTTTCTTGGCGACATCAATTCCTACGTATAACATCTCACTCGCTCCTCAAATATGTAGATGCACTGTGCTCCACAAGCTTTTTGCCGATGTAACCTTGCGTCAAATTAAACATCGAAGCGCAGTGCACCACGTGTTATCTAACTCATTAACAATATGACAAAAAGCTGTGGTTAGAGCCTTCTCGAACCAGTACCTTAACAAGGTCTGTCGGAGTTCAAACTAATCCGCAGCGCTCGTTATCAGTGTAGTCCATTTGTGGTGCTAACTGATAAATCTAATATACAAGGAGATCCACTCGCGGTTTTTGCGAGTTAGCTCCGACGAGCGACATTGCGTTCCATGACCAGCCCGCCGGAGTACTTTTTGTCTGAGCTCACAGCTTTTCGTGCCGCTAGGTAATTGGTATAGCTCGTTGATTGGTATAGCTCGTTGAAAGAGTAAAAAAACTCGGCATGCCAATTGACATGCCGAGCTGGGGTTAATTTCGATGCATCTTAAGCCACGATACCCTTTGCCGTGTGTAGCATCAGGCCTTCTCGTACCTCAACCGTACCGTATCCTGCTGAAAGTTACGCTTTCAGCAGGATTTTGCGAACGTGTGTCTATCACAGACGGCCCGTATATCATTAGTCATGAATCGAATCCTGCAATTTATCCCCAGCCTTATCTATTTCCTTGGCTGCCAAAATTGTACCAGCTACCAGAGCTCCTCCAACCAGCAAAGTGCTGGCTACCATAAATGTAAAAATTGATTTTAAAGCATCCATGCATATGACCTCCAATCAATCTTTAGATCTACCAACAAAGAATGATACAACCGCTACGACAATCACTGCACCAACTATCGATGGAATTATTGCCATACCAGCAAGTTTAGGACCCCAATGGCCGAGTAGTGCTTCACCAATAGATGATCCGATGAGCCCAGCAATAATATTTGCAATCCAACCCATCGATTTTCCTTTGCTTGTAATAGCGCCAGCAATAGCACCGATTATTGCGCCAACAATTAGTGACCAAATGAAGTGCATGTAAATCCCTCCCATTAAATATATTCTTTGTTACTAATTATAAGTATACAGGAGTTAAGGCCAAAAAGAAAGCCGAAGTGCACTAGTCCCTGTCAAGTTGACAGATGAAATATTATAAAGTTAAATCTGTCTCTAAGCGGCTTCATTCCAGTATTCATCTGGAGTGAGGCCGTTTCTTTGTGCTGAACGATTGTGGCAATTGAAGTATTCAATACCTTCTTCAACCAGTTTCTCGAGTTCTTGGAGAGTCTTAGGCATCGAATGACGATCCATCCAGCGCAATTTGAACTCATTCCACCAACGTTCCATTGGCGCATTATCGAATGGCGTGCCCGGACGAGACATGCTACGAGTTACATCGTAACGTGCAAGAAAATTATTGAAGGCGCCAGAAGTGTAAGCTGAGCCGCGATCCGTATGAATCAATGGATGAACGGCTCCGACACTATCAAATGCACGTTGGAACACTTCGATTTCCGCAGCTGAAGTTTCAGTGACGCTAAGATGGTGTGACAAGAGAAGTCGTCCATAGAGATCAAGAACGCCACTCAACCGAATTTTATATTCGCCGTTTGGACCAAATCTCAGTTCGGTCGAGTCGGACAACCAGACTTTATTAGGCGCATCCGTATCAAAATTTTGGTTTAAGACATTGTCTTGGATGTATTGCTCACTAGCTTTTTGGCGACTGTGTTTTTTAACTCGAATTTGGCATTTCAATCCAAGTTCTCGCATCACTCGTCGAACCATTTTATGAGTAACTTCAAAAGTAATTGACTCGTCATGCTGAAGGTTGACTAACAGATTTCCAGCACCAATACCTTGATGATGGAAATCAAACCAGTGTTGTGTCCGTTCCTTGAGCCGACGATCGCGGGCTTCCCAAGCCGTTTCTTCTCGCTTTAATCCTTTGTAGTAAGCCTGCCGGCTTACTCCGACAACAGCTAATAACTTGGTAACTGCACCGCGCTTGCCTTGACTGGTCTCTTTAATTGCGAGGTAGGCCTGTCGATGTTGTTTATTCACCCCTTGCGCTGGAGTTCCAGCAATTTTTTTGCGAATTGTTCCACCAATTCTTTGTCTTTGAGCTCAGCTTCGAGCTGGCGAATACGAAGGTTTGCTTTATCGAGATCAGTTAGTTCTGACTCATCTTTGTGGTGGCCACGATTATCAACGAGAGCCTCATAACCGCCATTCTTTGCCTTAAGCACCCAAGACCGTGCTTGTTGATATGAAACTTGAAAATGCTTAGCGGCTTCAGTGTATGAGTGCTTGTGTTTTACCACATACTCAACGACTTCGATTCGCTCTTCGAAAGTTGTCTTCTTACGCATAGTGGGGACCTGCTTTCTGGACGGCGATGCCGTCAAAGGTTTGTCTCCATTATACGTATCAAGCCACGTCTTTGCTTGAGCAACGTTGCGTAATCCATACTTGTTTGCCAAGTTCTCTAGCGTACCTTCGCCATTCAGATAGGCAAAGACAACAGTTTCCTTTAATTCCTTGCTGTAGTGAATATTCTTCCTTGCTTCCTCCAATCCTTCAAGGCCATCTCGTTCGTAACGCAGCGACCAACGTTTAAGTGAGTCCTTACCAATGCCATGTTGTCTTTCAAAAGTGGCTCTGGGTAAATCCGACTCCTTAAATTCCTCGAGCAATTTAAGTTTCTCAAGAGCCGTGAACTTAGATCTGGACATACAAAAATCCCTCCATAATCATCAGATGAATTATTGTATTTCATCTGACAACCATAAAGGGATTATCGCAAAGGTATCTATTCCCTCTTATACTTATGATAGCTCATTTTGAATTGCGCAGTAAATCGCGAATCTGTGTAAGTAAGAGTTCTTCCTTCGAAACAACAGGAGCATCAGGTTTCTTAGACGGCATAATACGATTAACCGTCTTGACAATAAGAAAGACTACAAAAGCAGTGATCAAGAAGTTAATGACGTCGTTAAGAAAGCTGCCATACGTAAATTTTGCGTTCAAAATTGTAAAATATAGCTTACTTAAATCAGCCTTACCTACAAACATAGAAATAATTGGGTTGATCAAGTTTTTGGTCAGGGAAGTTACAACAGCGGTGAACGCACCGCCAATAATGACACCTACTGCAAGATCTAGAACGTTGCCACGCATAATGAAGTCTCTAAATTCTTTAATCATTTTGAATGCCTCCAAATTTTATGTTACGAATAGAATTATAGCAGAGTGTGGACGTTCTAAAAATTAAAAATAGCGCCTCATAATGAATTGGCTGGCGTCTGCCTAGCTATTTAGATAATCACCTAGGTTTGAAAATCAGTGCAAATCAGTGACAAGACAAAAAACTAGAAATGCTTTTATACCGATATTTTGAGCACCCGTGGCACTCAATAATAACTCATTCTAGAGGCGAGGCCCATATAACTTGCACGTCATGAAAGGCCACAGAGTAGTCACGTGTACCAACCATGTGCATACCAATTAGTACACCCTAGTCCCTATATGGGGCTTATTTTTTTGCGACGAATTGTCAACTCAAGTGCAACTTTTTACCCATGAAGACTTCTGATGGCGTCTTCCAGCCTAAGACCTTGCGTGGTCGATTATTCAGTTGTTCAATGTAAGTCTCAATTTCCTGGTCGCTCTG
>NZ_BAAIHN010000062.1:0-6047 GCF_054784775.1 Lacticaseibacillus boliensis | reverse complement strand
TCGGTCTGTTCGTGGTGCATCGATCACCAACTTCTCCGCTCAGTCAGTATTCGCAACGCTCCAAACGTTGCTTTCAGACCGGCCAGATGCGATTTCATGTCCCAAATACCGAGGTGAATAATCCAGGATAAGGAATCATCGATACAAATCCGACTTTCATCATTGACAAGCCTCGTTCTTCTTCCAAATAAGTCGGAAGCCATGTCAACAATACCCATACCGTATACGTTACACAAAAGTTTCCAAGCATCATGCCAATCGTGGAGCGCTGAACAAACAACTTCAAAATACTGATTTTAACTGTTGACTCCTCTTCTGGTTCATCAGTTCCACCCTCTTCGACTGACACATCTCTACGCTCACGGTGCACGCGCAACCAGATGAATGGGACAATCAATCCCACAATTCCCAATCCAATAAATGTCCATCGCCAGCCGATGTAAACCAACAGCGTTGTCATAATTGGACCACCAATGATATTGGCGATTTGGCCACCAGAGTTGAAAATAGAGATTGGCAGTCCTCGCTCTTTTTCATTGAACCAGTCCATAACGACACGCGTCCCACAGATGAAGAATGGTGATTCAGCGATACCCAGTAACATACGCGATCCATACAATGAATAGAAGCCTTGCGAAATCCCGACACACATAGCCGAAAGGGCCCAGAGTAATGTACTAATAAAGAAAACCCGCTTAGCACCAAACTTATCAACTAGTTTACCCGCAGGCAAATTAGCAATCGCGTATGGCAACTGAAATGCTGAGAGTAGAACCCCCATCTTAGTTGCACTAATCGCGAGCTCCTTTTGCATGGACGTTGCTGCATAACTCAAGCTCACACGATCAAGATAAGCGACTACTGCGCCAAAAAGAAAGAACCAGACTAATACCCAACCGTAATTATGTTTCTTTTTGATGACTTCTGGTGTTTTTTCCATTAGCTCATCCTCCTCAGTATGCTTCGATTCTGGTCACTGGGATTTTGATACACGCTTTGATCACATTGGAAGACTTCCCATCTGTTTTTACACACGGTTGATGCACATCTCCTGGGAAAAACACGGCATACTCGCCAGTATTAAAAGTCTTTTCAATAACTTCAGTAGTCGGTAACTCGTAAAAACCAGCATCACTTTCTGCAAAGTGATCCTCACTTAAGACCATTTCGCCGATTTCTTTAACACGCATCAACTCTTGTCCAGAAAGAATCAACTGAAAATCAATGTACTTCCGATGTGATTCATATTTACAATCCTGCTCATCTCGCGTCTGATATTTTTGAATTAGAATGAAGGCGCCATTTTCACCAACATCGTACCTTCCTTCAGATAATTGCTTTAAATCGTTTGTCTCAATATATTGGAAAACTTCGTTAAATACTGGTTGCTTGCGAAGCAAAGCAGTATCTAAACTATTTAAATTTGAAATTATCATAACAAGGTTCCTTTCATCTGCTAAACGATTCTTTACGTTCGTTGCACATCGATTTTGAATGTTCCTGAATTCAGGCTGTAGTGTTTACCTTCCAGGATTAACTCGGCACTAACATTTGCCGGAAGTATTACTTGATATGCTACCGTTTTTGATGAAACAACATATTTGACGCTAATTTTCCCGGAAATTGATTTATACGACGCCTCGACTGAAGAAACTCTGTCGTCAATATATGGTCGCAATCGCACTTTGCAAAATCCGGGTTTTTCAATGTCGGGTTTGATGCCAACCATGTATTCATACATCCATTGACCAACTGATCCAAGTGAATAGTGATTAAACGAGTTCATACGAGGATCTTCGAAGCCCGCCTCTGCCGTATAGCCATCCCATCTTTCCCAAATGGTTGTCGCTCCCATTTTGATTGTATAACCCCAAGAAGGGTAAGACGTGTTCAAGAGAATATCATAGGCCAACTTTGTGTAGCCAAACTTACACAAGACCGGTAGCAAAAATTTTGCTGATAGGAACCCCGTTGTCAAATGATTTTGATGACGATTAAGGTTTGCCACTAACCATTTGATCCCTTTTCTTGCCATTTCCCCAGTCAAAATTTCAAATGCGAGTGATAACGTGTATCCGGCTTGAGTGTCGCCGGATACCTTACCATCGCCACTAACGAACCTTTCTATGAATGCAGCCTGGATGCGCTTGGCCAACTGTGCATAACGTTGCGCATCTTCCTGCTCTCCTAACAACATGGCAATTTCTTTCGTAAGAACAACACTATGGTAAAAGTACAGCGTCGCAATTACATCTTTGGGCGCTTCTTCCCCAACTGATAACCAATCTCCAAAACCCTCATTAGGGCGTATCAATCCGTCACTATTTTTCTCACAATACGCTAACCAGCGCTTGATGCTCGGATAGGCTTGGCGAAGCGCGTCGCGATTGTTGTATTGCCGGTAAAGTACGTATGGCAAGATCACCATTGCATCTGCCCAGGCCGGTGTACCAGCTCCAAAAAATCCTACAGCTGGTGCAACATCTGGGACCGCCCCATCCGAATGCTGAGCAAGAATCATATCACGAATATATTTTAGATAAAATGTCTGAGTATCCATGTTATAGCTTGCTGTCTCGGAAAAGACTTGGGCGTCAGCAGTCCAACCGACCCGCTCATCTCTCTGGGGACAATCAGTCGGTACGCTTAGAAAATTTCCTTTTTGACCCCAATTGATATTGCTGAATAATTGGTTAACCAATGCATTGTTTGTGTTGATTGCACCAGTTTGTCTCATGCTTGAATAGATGACTAATCCTTTGATCATTTCTGGTTTAAGTGGAGCTTGGAACCCAGATACTCGCATAAACCTGAACCCGTGGATAGTAAATTTGGGGATATACGAAAAAGGCTTTCCCGACGTGATCGAGTAATCTTGTTGCTTAGCATTGCGCAAATTTTCTTGATATAAATCTCCCTTATCTAGGGCCTCGCCAAATGCCAATCGCACCATTGTCCCAGCAATGAGTGTTTCTGGCACTTTTAGTTCATAGACCCCCGAAAAGTTCTGTCCAAAATCAACAATGTAATCGTCACCCAAAGCTTGAATTTGCTTTACTTCAAGCACTTGCATCACTCTAGGCAAAGGCTCCAGCTGTGGTAGTAGCCTCTCCTTCATTGGACTTGTGGCAACTGGCCGGCGTAAACCATCTTCTGAGATTCGTGCATCATACTCAGTGCCAAGCAATAAATCATTACCCAATACGGGGCCAAAGTAGTATTTCCACTGTTTATCCGTTGTCACGATCTGATGACTACCGTCATCAAATATCAATTCAAGTTGCGCACAAAATTTATTGTGTGTACCATATTGAAACGGTCCCATCATAGCAACATTACCGCTATACCAGCCATCACCAACAATTGCTTTTACGATAATCGCTGATTTCCCGACGCAAAACTGACTGATGTCAAAGGTTTGATAAGATATTCCCTGATGATAGTCGGTATATCCAGGATTGACGGACGTATCCGTTATCGGAGCACCATCAATCTGGAGCTCATACACACCACACGCTGTTGCATGTAGATATGCAGCACATAGAGAATGATTAATCTTCACTTCTCGTTCATAATAGATTGCTCGTTTTGCGATGTCAGTGATTGCAAATTCGGGTAGGTGACTGATATTTCCCCAGGGATAATCTTCAAATTGTGCTAGCTCTCGCGCAGGAGATGGCGCCTCGCTCTCTATATTTGCCAACCATGAATGATCTGAAATTATCTCTGTGTGGGTGCCCTCAGCGCCTATCAAGACGATTTTTGCACACAATGAACGTGAAGCATTAACACCCTTAAGATGCTCATCAATACTCCGAAAATCAAATACGTTTTCTCCGATGATAAGGTCATTTGAAATATCAATGTTCGTAACTTGACCGATATGATGTGCAAAGTAGGAATGTCCATGATTAAGATTAATCTTGGTGAGGTCTGGACTAACAACCAACAAAATTGCTTTTTCAATTTTGAAATCGATTGTAATCCGCTTTTGATAATAAATGTAACAGTCACGATTTTGATTATTCTGTGCTGTAATCCACTTAGCTCTTTCCATATTAACTAAGTCGTTATCCGTTTGCACCCAAGTATGGATCCACTGGGATTTTCCCCAATCAGATTCACCTAGTGCTGTTCTAAAGTCGCTATGACTAACCACCTTTAAGCCGTCAGACATCTCACATTCAAGATTAAGCCGATAATTCTCACTGGGGTTCAAAGCCTCCCCAGTGTAGTCAATGTTGAGTGTTTCCTGGGTATTGACAACGCCACTATCCCAAATCTGATTACCGGCTTGATCGCTTAACAATAGCTGATAAGATTTCTGAATTGCTGGTGGGCATTGTGTGAAGTCCCAAGAAAATTTAATTTGGCCATGACAGTCAATATTAATGGGATTGATTGCACCATTGACTCTTAAATCCTCAATCATCGAATTGCTTCCTCTACCAGCTTATCCATTTCAACTTTGAACGATGCAATTTCATTTTTCATATTTTGATCCAGTTCATCCGAAATGCGAGTCCGTGAGTAAATCGAGCTAAACACACCCAACTGCTGTAGAAAATACTTCGCATTAAGCGGGTAACACTGGCGCTCAATGAGTGCACCTAATGTGATTACGTTTTGCGCGTTTTCAGCGCCTTTTGGATCATCTTGGAAATGATGTGTGACGTAATGATACAGTTGCGGATAGAAGTTAGCCATGACACCGCAGAAGCCTGCAATTCCATCGCGTAACGATGGGAGCAATGAGCCCGAATGTGCATTAAAGATTTTAATACCCATCCCCTCTACAGCTTTTTGTTTTGCACCGATCACGTCAATGTCACAACTCGTATCTTTTAAGAAATGGAATCTTCCAGTATTCGCCGCCCATTTCAGTAATTCTGGTGTTAACCCGTATGCATACGGATAAGGGCACTCATAGAATGCCAGCGGAATATCCGGTGACAACCGATCTAAAAGTTTCGTCACCCGAGCCTTCCATATTTCCCCGTTTTCGTGAGGGTTGGCAAAACGATTGGTCAGCAAGACAACTGCCTCAACACCTGTGGCATAGATATTTTCAATCTGCTGAACCATTGTATCTGTGTCCAGAGAAGTATGACCACTGGAAATTACCGGAACCCGTCCAGCAACATGGTCAACAACGAATTGCGTAATGTGCTGCGCTTCAAGATCACTTAAGAAAAACATTTCACTCGACTGACAAACCGCAAATAGGCCATCAACCTTATTTGCAATATACCAATCAACCAGACGCCCAAGTGACTCATAGTCGACCTCGTTATTCTCTGTAAACGGGGTTAACATTACAGGCCAAACACCATTGGGAATGTTCACCTGGATTATTCATAGAATTTCAAAAAAGCAGCGCAATCCCATGATTCACACGGGACTGCGCTGCTTTGGTGTTTCACCCATTGGGTGCGCCTATATGCTAAGGTTGAGTCGACGAAAACCATCACGAAAGCGAGGCTTCACACCATCTCAACTTTAACCAGCTTATCCCTGCAATGCAATACCAATGTGACTGTGACCGCCGACGGCGGTCAACTTTCAAATGACGCCGGACTCGTTTTGTTCCAAGAGTTTCTTCATCGTATCAACTTTAGGCAACTTGCCAATCAGTGCCTCAAGTTACCAGACCAACGACGATTCTGGAAGGCCTCGATGATCGACATCTTCTTGGAAAAATTGTTGCTCGACGTTGCCGGGTATTTACATGACAGTAGTGCCAATGACTGGCAACGTGATCCCGTACTGGCGGCCACCTTGGGTAGCTCTCGGCTAGTCTCACAGCCCTCACTTTCACGGTTTT
Organism: Lacticaseibacillus boliensis; assembly: GCF_054784775.1. Lineage (NCBI taxonomy): Bacteria > Bacillati > Bacillota > Bacilli > Lactobacillales > Lactobacillaceae > Lacticaseibacillus > Lacticaseibacillus boliensis. Next base: position 223 of record NZ_BAAIHN010000062.1, on the reverse strand, counting down.
TCAAGCGCCTTGAAGACGCCGACCTAGATGACTTTCGGAAGCTTATCTGGCAAGTAGCCGCCTTGGCTTTCCGTCTTAGTGGTCAATCCCGCTTCGTGCTGGATATAGACTCAACGCATTGTGATACTTTCGGTAATCAAGAACGGTCCGCCTTCAACGCTCACTATATGGCCTATGGATATCACCCTCAGGTTGTATTTGATCAAGAGTCCGGGTTGCTCTT
>NZ_BAAIHN010000061.1:0-6551 GCF_054784775.1 Lacticaseibacillus boliensis | reverse complement strand
TTGGAGCGGACCAGTACTAATCGGTCGAGGACTTAACCAAAGCGCGTAAGCGCTAGTGAGCAAATACGGTTCACGGCAACAAAAACAAACAATGATGTCCAGTTTTGAGGGTGCAAACCTTCTAAAATACAGTGTGGTGGCGATGGCGAGAAGGATACACCTGTTCCCATGCCGAACACAGAAGTTAAGCTTCTCTACGCCGAGAGTAGTTGGTGGGTGACTGCCTGCGAGGTTAGGAAGCCGCCACGCTGAATGAAAAAGACCAGTCGTTGACTGGTCTTTTTTTTGGCAAAAATCGGCTAAAAATCCCGTTAAAAAGGGGTTTACAGCGCTTGTTGCCTCCTGTATAATTACCTTTGTTGTTGATTACGACATGCCGTCTTAGCTCAGTTGGCAGAGCACTTCATTCGTAATGAAGGGGTCGCTGGTTCGAATCCAGTAGACGGCATCAGCAGACGAAAAAATGAATCGTCCTAAAAAGCTTGCCAGATTGGTAAGCTTTTTTCGTTGCAAATGATGAGACCCAGATACAAGTCGCGCTCAGGAAATAAATGCGATAGCTCTGGAGCGATGCATGCGCACAAAAGCGCCTTGATACGCAAATCCTAAGATCGAGATTTGCGTATCAAGGCGCTTCTTCGCAAGGTTAAGCCCAATATGTGTTAGCGAAAATGGAGTTTGCCATCTGGTTCATCAGGGGCCGCAATAATGGGTGGCGCCTGCCAATAAAAGATGTCGACGTTGTGGCTGTCATAGATGTGATAGCTGATGCTCAGCTCGTCTAGACTGTGTTGCATGATTGCAAAGTAAAGCGGCATGGGGGCGTGCTCGAGCCCTGCGGCGAGCACCATCAGGTATTTCGCCATGTCGGCGAAGACGTGCTGGGTGATCGCATTCGTCACGGTAAATTCGAGGTCGACATACGCCAGGTCATTGGTGTCGCGCACGAAGGCGACGTGTTTTAGCGGAAAACCACCAAAATCACCGGTTGCCTTTAACGCGGTGACAACGTGTTGAACTTGAGTAGACGCGAAGGCGGGTTTTTGAAACATCAGATGCCATGTGGCCAATGCAAACAACTCCAATCATTGGATGTGATATAATACGCATATTCATACGGGAGGAAGACAATGAAACGAAAAGTCTGGTTGATACCTGTCCTCACACTTGCCATGCTACTCGCAGGTTGCAAGCAACACGACGCGACTGCCGCTTCCAGTAGTTCGAAGGCGAAAACAGTCATCACTAGTAAGCAGTATACCACGACCCAGCTCCAAAAACGCTATACCACCATCGTTGACGCGGTCGTGAAGCCGCTGAACCTGGCCTCGTATTCGCAGCCGCCAGCCAAGATCAAACAAGCTGCTGACGCTGGCATCCACACGGTAGAACAGGTCAAATTACAACTTGCCAGCAACACTAGCCAACCGGCAGCGACCAAGGCCATCCAGCAACTGGCAACGGCGGCTACAACGATGCTGACGGCGATCAATGGGACTGACCAAAAGGCTTATAACGCAGATGCCAAGACGTTCATGACCCAAACCAGCAACATCGCCAAAACATATTTCAATGGCAACATGCCTCTGTCGCTTACCACTTATAGTCAGCGCATGGCAAACCGAACAACGACGACAAGCTCGACAAACTAATGCTTGCGCAAAGGCGGTAGATCTCACGAGATCCGCCGCCTTTTTGCGTGGCAACCATTGCCGATAACCTGTGCTCATGTGATTCTCATTCAAAACCGCCGTGTGTTCGTCAGACAAACACTCGTCGAAAGAATTAGCACGATAATGAGATTGTACCGCCTTAACTGAGAAAAAACGGATGGTTTGTAATCAAATTCAATTCGGCGTATAATAGAAAAATGATTCCATGCTATTTTGAGGGAAGTAGCAGTGAATGTCACTAGGTTTGGTTACAAATTCCTAGTGAGAGGATGTTTTTGCATTGGACAGAAAAGAAAATGATCGCTCGTTTCTCGGTCATCCGCAGGGACTGTTGACACTGTCAATGACAGAGTTCTGGGAACGGTTCAGCTATTATGGCATGCGCGCGATCCTGATCTACTATATGTACTACGCGGTTTCCAAAGGCGGGTTAGGCTTTGACAAGCCGACCGCTTTATCGATCATGTCGATTTATGGCTCCTTGGTTTATCTCAGCTCGACGATCGGGGGCTTCATCTCCGATCGGTTGCTAGGTAGCCGGAAAACCGTCTTCTGGGGCGGCGTGTTGATCATGTGTGGGCACATTGTGCTGTCGCTGCCAATGGGCGCTAGTGCCTTGTTCGCGTCGATTGCCTTGATCGTCATCGGGACCGGGTTGTTGAAGCCTAATGTCTCCGAGATGGTTGGTTCGCTGTATTCCGAAACCGACGCCCGGCGTGATTCTGGTTTCAGTATCTTTGTCATGGGGATCAACTTGGGGTCCTTGTTGGCACCGATCATCGTGCCTTGGGGACAAGCCAAGTTCAACTTCCATGTCGGCTTCTCATTTGCGGCTATCGGGATGTTCATTGGCCTGATCTATTATGTGATCGCAGGGCGCAAGACGATCAATCCGATCGATAACATCGCCCCAGACCCAATCTCCGGCAAAGAACTGCGCCCCTTGTTGCTGAAGGTTTTTGCTGGGATCGTTGCGGTCATCGTGATCTTGGTCATCATGGGCATGACCGGCAACTTCTCGATCAACAATGTCATCACGTTGATCACGATTTTTGCCATCGCCGTGCCGATCTGCTACTTCATTATCATGTTACGTAGTAAAAAGGTTACCAAGACGGAACGTTCACGCGTGTGGGCCTACATTCCTTTGTTTGTCGCTGCCGTGATTTTCTGGGCGATCGAAGAACAAGGCTCAGTCGTCTTGGCGGTGTTTGCGGCTGATCAAACCAAGTTACATATCGGCTCTTGGAACATTTTGCCAGGGAATTTCCAGCTGCTCAACCCGCTGTTCATTCTGTTGTACGGGCCTGTGTTTGCTTGGTTATGGGTGCATCTAGGCAAGCGTCAGCCGAGCTCACCAAAGAAGTTCAGCCTCGGGTTGGTCTTCGCTGGGATCTCGTATCTCGTGATGGTGATTCCTGTGGCGATGTTCGGGGCAGACACCCGCGTCTCCCCGCTGTGGTTGGTCTTATCATGGGCAATTGTTGAAATCGCCGAAATGCTGATCTCGCCTGTCGGTTTGTCGGTCACAACCAAGCTGGCCCCTAAGGCCTTTTCCAGCCAGATGATGAGTATGTGGTTCTTGGCGGATGCTGCCGCGCAAGCGATCAACGCGCAGATCGTCAAGCTCTATTCACCGGAAACGGAAATCGTCTACTTTGCCGGTGTTGGGATCGCAGCGATCGTGTTCGCGGTGGTTCTCGCGTTCATGGTGCCACGGATCGAAAAACTGATGCAAGGCGTCAACTGATCGCAATGAAGTCACCTCAGGGTGGCTTTTTTGTATGGGAATGGTACAATGCGCGTAATTCGTTTGCCACAGAGAGTAGGTAGTGAGATGCCAAAAATTGCAGTTTCAGTTGATGATCATTTTGACGTGAACAAGATCGCGCCCGATGAGGCAATTCAGCGTATTGGCGCGTATTTGACGGCACAACACGCGGCGGCGTACGTGAATGCCGGCGATAGTTTTAATGATTTTGCCAAGACGCAGGCTTTTTATGCGCAGCTCCAACAAGTCGTTGGCGACATGCCGGTGCGCTTTTTAGCCGGCAACCATGATTTGATCAAGCATATCAGTTATGCGCAGGCTCAAGGTGCGGCAGATCTGCGGTATCTGCACGAGCGCACCCTGCAACTACCAGGAAGCGACACCGTCATCATCGGCAACAACGGCTGGTATGATTATTCGCTGGCGCCGGCGGCATTGCGCCAGTCAGGGGCGGACTTTGCCCAGTGGAAGCGGGCGTACTGGCTCGATTCTGCGATCGATCAGCCCGTCAGCGATGAAGCGCGCATGGCGCGCGTGTTGCAAACGACAGAAGCTGCGCTTGAACAAGCTGGATCTCGGCGGGTGATCTATGTCACCCATTTTGTGCCGCGAGCGGATTTCATGTTGTATCTGCCAGACCGCCCGCGCTGGCAGATGGCAACGGCGATGATGGGCTCCAGTCGCTTAGGGGCCTTGTTGGAGCGCTATAACGTCGCGGCAGTGGTGTTTGGCCATCTGCACACCCGCCACGCGCCGCGCACGTTCAACCACACGACTTATTATCATCAGCCGATGGGTTATGGCCTGCGCCGCTTGAACGAGTGGACCGGCGACGATTGGTTCTCTGAATGGGTCAACACGCTGGTGTGGCTGGATGTGTAACCAATTGCAAGCACCGCAAAAAAAGCGCCTCTGTTCCGTGATTCAATAATGAATCGGAACAGAGGCGCTTTTTGGAGGCTAGGCCTCGAAGCTTGGGGTAGCTGGATTCGAACCAGCGCATGACGGAGTCAAAGTCCGTTGCCTTACCACTTGGCTATACCCCAATCAATGGAGGATCTAGGATTCGAACCTAGGAACCCGAAGGAACGGATTTACAGTCCGTCGCGTTTAGCCTCTTCGCTAATCCTCCATGTAATCAACGAATATTAATATACAAAAAAATTGCGATCGTTGCAAGCAATTTTTTTCACTGGGCCAGGCCAATCGGTTCGGATTCCGGCTAACGCGCGAGCAACCTGGCGTCGCCGGTTTAGCCCAATCAGGGAATAAGCATTGACACACTCAGGCGCATTCGCTAGTCTAAAAAGAAAGCGCAACAAAAGGAGAAAAATATGAAACTGGGATTTATTGGTGCGGGCAACATGGCGCAAGGCATTATCGACGGCTTGTTGAAGGCGAAGGCCGTCAAAGCTGATGATATCATCATTCATGGCGGGCATCCCGCAAACTACGAAGCCTATGCGGCCAAAGTAGGGGTCCAAACCGTGGCCGATAACCCGGCGGTGATCGCCGCTGCAGACATCGTCGTGTTGGCGGTCAAGCCGGTGATGGCAAGTGACGTGATCAGCGAGATCTTGCCAGCCTTACAGGCGAAGACGACACCGCTGTTGTCGCTGTTATCAGGCGTGTCGTTGTTACAGATCGAAGGCTATCTGGGCACTAAGAACTACCCGCTGGTACGGATCATGCCCAACCTGAATGTCGCCATCAACGCTGGCATGACTGCTTATGCCGCTAATCCTGCGGCCGCGGCCATCTTGCCGAAAGTCGTCGCGTTGTTTGATCAGCTCGGTGAAACAATCGAGCTGGCTGAGAAGCATTTTTCCACTTTTGTTGCGCTGGCCGGGTCCAGTCCGGCTTTTGTCTATATGTTCATCGATGCCTTGGCCCGGGCCGGCGTCAAGCACGGCTTGACCAAGAAGCAGGCCGACAAGATTGCGGCGCAGGCAGTGCTTGGTAGCGGCGCGATGGTACTCCAAAGTGCAGAGAGCCCGTTTGACCTCGTTGATAAGGTTTCCAGCCCTGGTGGCACCACGGTGGCCGGCCTGTTGGCGATGGAAGCGGCCGGTTTCATGCCGTCAGTCGTTGCCGGAGTCGATGCCACGATCGCCAAAGACCAAGAAGAGCAATAATGCGTTGGTGTCGTGACTTGCATTTTTGGTCTATACCATATCTGATGACGACAGACACTATTTATGGAAGGAACGAGCCAAGTGGAATCTCCAATTTATATTCAAATTCATAATAAGATCCGGCAAGATATCGAAGCAAATAAATGGCAGATTGGGGATCGTATTCCTAGTGAGCGCGAATTGGCAGCAACGTTCAACGTCTCTCGGATGACGTTGCGGCAGGCGATTCAGACCTTGGTCGATGAAGGCATTTTGGAACGCCGAATCGGTGCAGGCACGTTTGTGGCCAACCAGAAGGTCCAAGAAAAAGTCTCCGGCGTCACGAGTTTTACCGATGTTATGATCGCACAAGGCAAAAAGCCTTCCAGCAAAACAATTTCGTATCATATTGCCAAGCCGTCGTTGTCTGAAAGCGAAAAGTTGCATTTAGGTGATGGCGCTCAGGTGTTGCGGATGGAGCGCATCCGCTATGGAGATGCCGTCCCGATCAGTTTTGAAGTGGCAACGGTGCCTTACGATCTGATCAAAGCATTTTCCAAGTCCGAAGTGACCAAGTCGCTGTATCACACCTTGGAAGCCAAAGGCGGGTATGTACTCGGTGGTGCGCAGCAAACCGTGAGTGCGATGCTGGCTTCAGAACGGATTGCTGAATATCTCGAGGTCAAGCGTGGGTCAGCGATCTTGCGGTTGCGGCAGATCTCATTTTTACAAGACGGCCGCCCGTTTGAATATGTGCGCACGCAGTATGTTGCCGATCGGTTCGAATTTGTGCTAGAACGCTGATCATCACAGACACCTCTGCATGACGGTTCAATGGAACCGTTGTGCGGAGGTGTTTGCGTTATCCTGGATTATTCATAGAATTTCAAAAAAGCAGCGCAATCCCATGATTCACACGGGACTGCGCTGCTTTGGTGTTTCACCCATTGGGTGCGCCTATATGCTAAGGTTGAGTCGACGAAAACCATCACG
>NZ_BAAIHN010000060.1:0-7872 GCF_054784775.1 Lacticaseibacillus boliensis | reverse complement strand
ACAATTTTTCCAAGAAGATGTCGATCATCGAGGCCTTCCAGAATCGTCGTTGGTCTGGTAACTTGAGGCACTGATTGGCAAGTTGCCTAAAGTTGATACGATGAAGAAACTCTTGGAACAAAACGAGCCCGGCGTCATTTGAAAGTTGACCGTCGTCGGCGGTCACAGTCACATTGGTATTGCATTGCAGGGATAAGCTGGTTAAAGTTGAGATGGTGTGAAGCCTCGCTTTCGTGATGGTTTTCGTTGACTCAACCTTAGCATATAGGCGCACCCAATGGGTGAAACACCAAAGCAGCGCAGTCCCGTGTGAACCGTGGGATTGCGCTGCTTTTTTGAAATTCTATGAATAATCCAGGTATATTTAACTTACGATCCCCAGTATGCGCGCCGTTGATATTGGCGCATATTATCAGTTTATGATAAGGTTATCGCAAATCGTGATAAGAGGATGCGCTATGCAACTGCAAGACTTAGAGATATTCATCAGACTATATCAACTACGCTCTCTTAACCAAGCGGCTAAATCACTGGGCTTCGCGCAATCGAACATGACGGTGCGCCTCAAGCATATCGAATCTGAATTCGGGGTGCGCTTATTTACCCGAGATCATCGCGGCCTTACCCCGACGCAAAACGGTACTCAGTTCTATGCATACGCCCAGACGGTGACCCAACTGACCGATGACATCCGGCAACAAATGCACGCCCCTGTGCACAAAAGACGTATCGCGATGTCGAAGTTGCTTTTTGATCTTCTCGTCATCCAGCAAGGAGAATACTCGCTAGCCCATGATACCTTCGCACTATTAACTTCTACAGAGTTCCTTGATTTACCGCAAGACGCAGCTGAGCTGGTCGTCACCTATGCGAACTTCGCGCACACTGGCTACCAGCAGATCGCACGCGCATTCCTCCCTGCTTCGTTTCTGATCAGCGCGAACCGGCCACTCGAGGCCCACCGTTTTCTGATCAACAGTGACCAGCACTGCCCGTTTCGGGCACAAACGCTTCGCTACCTCCACCAAGACTTGTCACAGGTTCAAGAAATCGATTCATGGGACAGTATTATCCACCTAATCCAAGCAGGTCAGGGGATCGCGTTACTACCAGATTACCTGATGGCCCGCGATGACTTGATGCGCACCACGCCACATCAGCGATTCAAGATCCCCTACGCGACCTTTGTACGAAGCGCCTCCTCTCTGTACGAAAGCGTTACGACATGATACAATATCCATAAAGATGACAGCTGGTTCCGGAAACCAGAAGGAAGGCATATCCATGACGAATATCAAGCTCGTGACCGACTCCTCTGTGCAACTGACTGATGAAGAAATCGCCAAGTATCACATCACCGTCGTCCCACTCACTGTGATGATCGACAACACCATCTACACCGATGGCGAAACCATCAGCCGCGGCGAATTCATGGCTAAGATGGCGGAAGCTTCGGCATTGCCTAAGACTTCGCAGCCGCCGATCGGCCGCTTCCTCGACGTCTACAACGAACTATGCGCCGACGGTAGCGAGGTGCTGTCTGTGCACATGCTGGCGGCCTTGTCTGGCACGGTCAACGCCGCCCACCAAGCCGCCGAGCTGGCCGACGGGCAGGTGACGGTGATCGATTCTGACTTCCTCGACCGGGCCTTGAGCTTCCAGCTGATCGAAGCCGCCAAGCTGATCGAACAAGGGGCCGCTATGCCTGAACTCCTCGCCCGGATGACGGTGGTGCGCGCCCGGACCAAGGTGATGCTAGCCGTCGCGACGCTGGACAACCTCGTCAAAGGCGGCCGTCTCAGCCGCGCCGCAGGGGCTATCGGGTCACTGCTCAACATCAAGGTCATCTTAGAAGTCGTCGATGGCCAGCTCAGCGTCCGCCAGAAAGGCCGCGGCATCAAAACCATCCATCGCTTCGCCGACGATTTGCTGACCAAGCTCACCCAATGTGACCGCCTCGCCGCCGTCGGCATCTCATACGCCGGCAGCGCCGAGTATCCACAGTCGTTGGCAACGCGTCTGCGCCAAGCGCTACCAGCCCTGCCGATCGTCGTGCAGGCGACATCGCCGGTCATCGCCACGCACACAGGCGAAGGCGCCTTTGCCGTGATGTATTACACCGACTGAACCACAGCCAACAGGCATGCCCATCACGGGGCATGCCTGTTTTTTTACCCTAAGTCAGCCGAGCGCCACGAAAGCACAAGGATCACCACATCAACGCACAAGGATTCCTTGTTCAAATTGCACTATATACGGTGCTATGATTATTACCGAACCACAACATATAGACATTGGCGGTGAAATTCATTGAAACATCTCAATATATTGTATATCAGCCTCAGCGGGAACACCACTAACTTCGTCGAGCGCTTGACCCAGCATTTAGCCACATTAGACGTATGCGTCCACGCCATCAACGTCAAAGCCACCCCAGACCCGAAGCCCCTAGACGCACCATTCGTCTCGTTTCTACCGGCTTTTCTCAAAGGCGGCAATGGGGTCAACAACGGCTACACCGAGATCCTGACTGGAATCTTGGCCGACTATCTGGTCTATGCCGACAACTATAAGCGCTGCGTCGGTATCATCGGTAGTGGTAACCGCAACTTCAACAAGCAGTTCGCCTTGACCGCCAAGCAATACGCCCAGCGCTTCGGCTTCCCTTACCTGACTGAATTCGAGCTGCGCGGTAGCGAAAACGAAATCGTTCGCATCGGGCAGATGCTGCTCGCCTATGCGCAACCAACGCCCAGTGCCGCCTGGCCCAACCCAGAAGCCTGAGTACAGTGGCAACGACGACGCTTCGCAACGAAAGGATATTTCATGAAAGACTACTTCTATCTCAACAACCTGGTCAACATCCCTGTTGATGGCCAGATCCAGCTCCAATACGACCAAGAGGCATTACATACGTTCCTCGACGAAGAGATCACCCCGCATACCGTACCCTTCGCCTCACTCGATGACTATCTGACCTATCTCGTCGACAACGACTATATCGACGACACCATCTTGGCCCAATACACCCGCGACTTCGTGAAGACCTTATTCGATCGTGTCGCAGCCAAGCAGTTTCACTTTCGAAGTTTCATGGGGGCCTACAAGTTCTATGCCCAATACGCGCAGAAAACCAATGATGGCACCCAGTACCTCGAGAACTTCAGCCAACGTGTCGTTTTCAATGCGCTATACCTCGGCGCCGGTGACGAGCAACTCGCTTCGGCGGTCGCTGAAGAGATCATCACCCAACGCTATCAACCGGCGACGCCGACCTTTCTCAATGCCGGACGCAAGCGGCGCGGCCAGATGGTGTCTTGTTTCTTGATCGACGTCAACGACTCGATGCTGTCGATCGGCCGCGCCGTCAACTCCGCCTTGCAACTGTCACGCATCGGCGGTGGCGTCGGCGTCAACCTCTCTAACATCCGCGCGGCTGGTGAACCGATCAAAGACATCGAGAACGCTTCTTCTGGCGTGGTACCGATCATGAAGTTGCTGGAAGATGCTTTCAGCTATTCCAACCAACTCGGCCAACGCAACGGGGCCGGCGTGGTGTACCTGAACGTTTTCCATCCGGACATCATGGCGTTTCTGGCCACCAAGCGTGAGAATGCCGACGAGAAGATCCGCGTGAAGACGCTATCGCTAGGCGTCGTCGTGCCTGACAAATACTACGAGTTGCTCAAGACCAACGCCCCGATGTACCTGTTCTCACCGCGTGACGTTCAACGCCGATACAACAAGCCCTTCTCCTATATCGACCTCACCGCAGAATACGACAACCTGGTCGCCGACCCTACCATCCGCAAAACCACGATCAACGCCCGCGAGTTAGAGCAAGAGCTGTCCCGCCTCCAACAGGAATCTGGCTATCCTTATATCCTCAACATCGACACGGCCAACCGCACCAACCCGGTGCCTGGCAAGATCATCATGAGTAACCTGTGTAGCGAGATCTTGCAGCCACATGAGCCTTCCGTCTTGAACGATGATCTGTCCTATGCTCAAGTCGGCGCCGATGTCGCCTGCAACCTCGGCTCCACCAACATCGTCAACATGTTGGCGTCACCAGACTTCAGGCGTTCCGTAGAGACTGCGGTGCGCGCCTTGACGACGGTGGTCGATACCACCGACATCAAAGAAGTCCCGACGGTCAACGCCTCTAACCGCCGCTTCCACACGATCGGGCTCGGCGCCATGGGCCTACATACGGCGCTGGCGTGCCACGCGATCGAATACGGGTCACCAGAGGCCCTCGAATTCACCGAGGCGTACTTCATCGCCTTGAACTACTACTCCTTGCTGGCTTCCAATCACATCGCTCAAGAACGCGGCGAAAGCTTCGAAGGCTTCGCGCAGTCGCGATACGCAGACGGTAGTTACTTCGATCAGTACCTGACTGGCGAATTTACGCTGACCAGCGCGAAGAACCGCGCCATTTTTGCTCAGCTAGGGCTCCCGACTGTCGCAGACTGGCAAGCCTTGAAACGGGCCGTTACCACCACCGGCCTGTATCACCGCAACCGGCTGGCGGTCGCACCCAACGGCTCGATCTCCTATATCAACGAGACTAGCGCATCGCTACAACCGATCACCCAACTGGTCGAACAACGCCAAGAAAGCAAAGTCGGCTCGATTTTCTATCCGGCACCTTACCTGTCCAACGAAACGCTGCCATACTACACGCCGGCCTACGACATCGACCAGCGTAAGATCATCGACACCTATGCCGCCGCCCAGAAGCATATCGACCAAGGCATGAGCCTCACGCTGTTCATGCGCTCGGTCCTGCCGGTGGGCTTATACGAATGGAAGACCCCAGAGCAGCCTAAGATGACGACGCGCGACCTCAACCGCCTGCGCAATTACGCCTGGACAAAAGGCATCAAGTCGCTGTATTACATCCGCACGTTCACTGAAGACGACGAGATCAAGACAGCCAACGAATGCGAATCATGCATGATCTGACCCCAGAGCGGAGTGGCGCGCACTTAGCGGGTCGGGTAGCCTAGCTGTCGCACTTGAGGTGGTCTTGGCCTCGAGTACGATAGCGTAGCTAGCCGCACCCGCGCCGCGCCACTCGCCGAACCCACAATAGCCCACCAACACAAGAACGATACCATCACGAGGGAGAAACATGGCATATCTATATTATAAAGCGATCAACTGGGACGAGACTGAAGACGAATTTGATGCGATGATCTGGGAACAGCTCACCAACAACTTCTGGCTCGACATCCGCGTCCCGATCACCGAAGACCAAGCGGCATGGGCCGCGCTGGACCCCACGACGCAGACCAAGATCGGCCGCGCCTTAGCGTCTGCCAGCTTGTTGGCGGCATATCAATCCGAGCGCTGTGCACCAGCGCTGCGCTCGTGCCGCCGGACGCAACAAGAAGAAGCCGTGCTCAACATCATGACCTTCATGGAGTCTGTCCACACCAAAGGCTACACCACGATCTTTCGCGGATTAGGCGAAGACGACAATGCGGCATCATTCTTCGCTTGGGCAGACAGCGACGCGGCAACGCAAGCGGCACTGACCAAGCTCGATGACGCGATCCAAAGCCCGGTTGCACCGGTCCGTCAAGCCGCCTTCATCCTGATCGAAACCGAGCTGCTGTACAACCGCCTAGCGCCGGTATTGGCCGTCACCACCTTGCCGAACGTCGCTAGGATGCTGACGAATATCTTGGCTGGTAGCTTGATATTCGTCAACTATATAGGCTACAAATGGCGCCAGAATCTCGCTGCATTACCCGCCGCCGAACAAACCGCCGCTTCAGCCGCCATCCAGGCGCTAGAACAAGCACTGGCCGAATGGGAGCGTACCTGGTCGACAGCACTTGACCCGCACGCCGATGACGACGCGCTGATGCTGGGCCTGCATCACGCCAATTCATTGTTAGACTTGCCCCTAGGTGAAGTCGCCGACACGCCACTCGCGGCGTTAGTCGAAACAACGCGCCAGCGCGTGCTAACGCCTGTTGCCCATGAGCAGATAGTCGACGTCGACGCGACGGAAGCGATGATGGAAGAAGACTACGATTTCTGATCCGCCAGCGCACTCACCACACGCAGAAAAGGAAGTAAGCAATGACATTCACAACCGTTAATTGGAACACCATCGAAGACGAATTCGATGAATATGTATGGGACAAAGCCACCGCCCAGTTCTGGCTAGACACCCGCGTCCCAGTTTCTCACGACCTCGCGACATGGCGGACACTTTCTCCAACCGAGAAAGACGTTATCAACAAAGCCGTCGGTGGCCTGGCACTGCTGGACACCTTGCAATCGGAAGAAGGCGTCAACGTCATGCGCGAAGACGCCCGCACGCGCAAAGAAGCCGCCGTCATCAACGACTTCTTGATGATGGAATCTATCCACGCCAAAAGCTATGGCACCATCCTGATCTCTTTGAACGACCAGAAAACTATCAATGCCGTCTATGACTGGATGAACAACGACCCGCGCATGCAATACAAGGCGCGTGTGATCAATGAGATCTACCAGACCGGTAACAATATCGAGAAGAAGGTCGCCAGCGTTTTCCTAGAAGGGATCTTGTATTACACCAACTTCTTCACCCCGCTGTGGTACCGCGGCAACAACAAGCTCGCCAACCTCTCGGAGATCATCAAGCTGGTCATCCGCGATGAATCCGTCCACGGCACCTACCTCGGCTACAAGTTCCAACTCGGCTTCAACGAGCTCCCCGATGCCCAGAAGAAGACCTTCAAAGCCTGGATGGACGACCTACTCGACGACTTGCTCGAAAACGAATTCGCCTTTAGCGACGCCTTATACGCGCCGATCGGGCTGGCCGATGAGGTCAAACAATTCGTGCGCTATAACGCCAACAAGTCCCTGCAGAACATGGGCTTCCCTGCCCGCTTCGAGCACGCCGCGATCGAAGACATCGACCCGATCGTCATGAACGGCATCTCCACAGAAACCGCCAACCACGATTTCTTCTCTCAAGTCGGTGCCGGCTACCTCATGGGCACCGCAGAATCGATGCAAGAAAGCGACTATGACTTCTAAGTGATTCACCCCAACGCCTTACACACATCAGACAACAATCTGATGTGTGTAGGGCGTTTGCCGCTGCAACAAAAAAACTCACCTAATCTAAGGTGAGTAAAAACTGCTACCGCGGCGCTGCCCTTGCTTCAGGCCTTGGGGGAACCCTGCAGAAAGGGAGTTTCCGCTTAGTTTTTATCGGAGTGTAGTCGCTGCGCGGGTGTGCAACGCTACGTGTAAGGCTAGTCAAAGTACCATTAGGGCTACCTTGACCGATGGCTTCGCAGCACACTTTAACCTGGATTATTCACCTCGGTATTTGGGACATGAAATCGCATCTGGCCGGTCTGAAAGCAACGTTTGGAGCGTTGCGAATACTGACTGAGCGGAGAAGTTGGTGATCGATGCACCACGAATAGACCGACCCAGTTTTCGGCTCGACGCACGACCTATTCAGTTATTCAGTTCAGGTCGCCAACTGATGGACTTCGTCCATGAGCCGACTAAACCAGTTCTTGTAAACATAGTTAGAAGCAAGATGAATCACCACACGACGGGCGTGCCAAGTAATCCTACCGGCGATGTGAAAGAGACTGAACCGTAGCGAGGAGATGGTTGAACGACGGTCTTCCGAGACAAAGAGCTGTTTAAAGAGCTGAACCAGGTTATAGGCAATACCGGTGATCAAGGCTCGTGCAGTGTTCCGTGCAAAAGTTGAGCTGTCTGTTTTGTCAAAGCCAAACCCGCATTTCAGCTCCTTAATTTGGTTCTCAGCATTGCCCCGCTGTCTATAGGTCTTGAACAAAGTCTCTGGAGCCTCGGAGGCCAGGCTGGTCACTACGA
>NZ_BAAIHN010000059.1:0-8261 GCF_054784775.1 Lacticaseibacillus boliensis | reverse complement strand
TGGGCCTAGAATAAAAAGTGTACAGGTTAAATAGAGACTCTGATTTAGTATAATTAAGGAAGTAAATTGGAGGATCAAATAATGACGAAGCACAGTTATGACAAGGAATTTAAGGAACAGGCCGTTCAGTATTACTTAGATAACAAGGATCACATGACCATGAATGAAATAAGTAAGAATCTAGGTATTGGGGCTAGTACATTACATAAATGGATTAAGCTGTTTACTGAGACTGGGGAGTTTGGCCGTGGCTCTGGTAATTTTGCCAGCGATAAGGACAAGGAGATTGCACGACTAAAGCGTCAACTTCGTGACGCTGAAGGAGCGATCGAAGTGTTAAAAAAATCAATCGGGATTCTGAGCAAGTAACTACCGAAAAGGTATACCAAGAAATGGACGTTCAGCACGCTTTGGAATCCCACCCTTCCATCAATGGTATGTGTGATTATGTTGGAATCTCAAGAAGTGGTTACTATCAACGAGAAAAGCGTCATAATCACCAATCACCGCGAAAGCTTCGGAAGAAGTTTATTCAAGGTGAAATTAAAGCAATTTGGCTCAAAAGCCTTTGTATTTACGGTGCCGGCAAAATCACCCAAGAACTTCGCTCAAAAGGATATAAGATCGCTGAACGAACTGTTGGTAAGTATATGCGTGAACTTGACATTCACGCCGTTTACCTAACCCCTTGGACGACTACCACTCGCAATTCTAAGTTTGATAAACAGCTAATAAATATTTTAGACGAGCAGTTCAATCCATTGCGACCAAACGCCGTTTGGTGCATTGACACCACTTATATTCCAGTTCATGACGGATTCGTTTATTTAACCAGTATTATGGACTTGTACTCCCGACGGATCATTGGTTGGGACTTATCTGAAACCTTGGAGGTATCGAATGTCATCCCACTTATTGAAAAGACTAAGCACAGTCGCCATATTAGCAAGCCATTAATCATGCACAGTGATCGTGGTAGTCAGTTTACGTCTGAAGCTTACAATCAAGTTACAGCTAACATGACATTAAGCTATTCAAAGAAAGCTTATCCTTGGGATAATGCCTGCATTGAGTCGTTTCATGCCTTGATTAAGCGTGAATGGATAAATCGGTTTAAAATCCATTCATACTCCGAAGCTAAACGACTAGTTTTTCAGTACATTGAAACGTTTTACAACACAGTTAGAATTCACAGTCACTGTGGATTCAAATCACCAAAGCAACTTGAAGATGAGTATCAAACTCAAATTCAAAATTTAGTCGTGGCATAGGACAAAAAAGTCTCTATTTAAATTGTCTATTTTATTGACAGGGTACCAATCCCAAGAATTTTCAACTAATTAATCGAACAAATTTAGTTGCTTCTACACTTAAACGATCCAATAACAAATTCGGCATGATAGGTATTAGTTAGGCTAAAACGACTCAAAATTAGGTAGCACGACTTCACTTTCAAAGCCATCTTAATAAACCGTGTATATGTTCATGCGGAGGGTGCAATCGCTGCTCCAAAGACAGCAAAAAAGGATATCATTCCTTTGCAAGAGCAATATAAGCAATCACACCAACAAAATTGAACAAATTGATCAGACAATCCGAGTAGGCGCAAATCCCATTACTTATACTGCCGATGAACCTATAGAAAAGGCGCTTCGTCATAAAATGGTTCAGTACTGTAATCCTCCAAATGGCATAAATATTAAGACTAGTTTTCAAGAAAGGAAGCCGTAACGTGCGTTTATGGCATCAAGATTTAATTCAGCAACTCCCAAGACAACAATTATTGGGACAGCATCGTGAAATTGCGGCGCTTCGCGGTAATGGATGGGGACGGAAACACGCTACCGTTAATTACGTATTTGCGCATTCCCCATATAAATTATTTCAATTTCACTGTATTGTGTTACGTGAAATGGAAAAACGAGGTTATCATCCAGATCAGAAATGGTATGATCCTCTGTATCGAGGTCAACATTGCCCAGCATACAAACAACTCAATCCGGTTGCACTCACAATACCCATCTATCCTGAGCATGACCAACGATATAAACATGTTTGCTTAACCAATTTACAAAACAAGGGAATCTTTTTAAACCTTCCGTGATCCTAGTCTGCGATGTTCATCTTGGGACATAGGATTGACAAAATAGTATCTCAACAATATATTTACTAAAAGTAAATAAATAGCCAGTATTACGTTGATAGGAGAAAATCAAATGGTAAACCTTACAGAAGAAATGAAAAATATGTTAAAGAATCAGCTCCCCTTTCTAGCAACAACAGGAAAAGATGGCAAACCTCAAGTTGGTCCCAAGGGTTCACTACATGTCTTAGATGACTCACATTTAATCTACTTTGAGCACACCTTTAGGCAGGCCTATAATAATCTCTCGAACAACCATTTGGCGGCGGTTGCGGTTGCTGATAGAGGCGCTCAAAAGGGATTTCGCTTTGAGGGAACGGCTCATATTCATGAAGCAGATGACTTTGCTAATCAGATTCTAGATAAAACTAACATCTTTGATCGTTTCCCACGCGCTGGCGTGGTGGTCATTGATGTTGAACGAATCTATAAATTGGATAATACCTTAGAAGCTGGTATTCAAATCGCCTAGGGTTTTTAAAACAAATTCAACCGAGTAAGTCGAAGAACTTTTTATTGTCCAAACTCATACACAACGAGCAAGAACGATTGATATAACGGCTATTTTTGGTAAGACACTTTATGTTAAGCATTTCTTTAAGAACGTATTTCAGCTAAAAAATAATTGATACAAATACTAAAGTAACCGTCAGAAAAGAGAGGAGAAGATTAAATTGAAAAAAATTTCAATAATCGGAGCGGGAGTTGGTGGTTTAACTTCTGGAATTTATTTACAGAACAATGGGTATCAGGTCACTATTTATGAAAAAAACAGCCGTCCTGGTGGGAAAATGGATATTATAGAAGAATCCGGATTTAAATTTGACACCGGTCCAACAATCGTTATGATGCCCGACATTTATAAAAAGCCGTTTATAGATAGCGGAGTTGATTACAAAAATTATTTTAAAATGAAACGTATTAATCCGTTCATGGATGTTGTAACACACAACAAAAAAATTGCATTATCTTCTGATCTTGTGGATTTAGCAAAAGAATTTGAATCTTATGATGAGTCAGAGATGCTTGGATTTTTAAAATATTTAACAGATATATATAGTAAATATATAAATGCCAAAAATAATTTTATTTATAAAAGTTTTAGAGGTCCCAGTGACTTTTATAATATCAAAACACTTTGGAACGCTTACAAATTAAAAACCTTTTCGTCCTCGTTTGAAGCTATTCAAAAAAATATCAAAAATACAGATTTGCAATACTTAATGTCTTTTCAAACGCTATATATCGGTATTTCACCATTTAGTGGTCCTTCTATATATAATATTATTCCAATGATTGAACTAATCTATGGCGTTTGGTTTATAAAAGGTGGCATGTTTCAATATGCAAAAGCATTAGAAAAACGCTTTATAGAGTTAGGTGGAAAAATAGTTTACAATTCAACAGTAGAAAAGATTATTGTTGAAAATAATAAACATGTCAGTGGCTTGCTCATCAATAATACCTTAAAAGATTGTGATGCCGTAGTTGCGAACGCTGATTTTCCTTACACAATGACACATTTGTTGGATATGGACGATAACAAGAAAGGAAAATATCAAAAGAAAAATATTGAAAAAATGGATTATTCCATGTCATGCTTCTTATTGTACCTAGGCTTAGATAACAATTATGATCAACTGAATCTTCATACAATAAAAATGGCTAATAATTTTGAAACTAACGTTTACGACATTGATAACGGTATTTTACCTGATGATCCATCATTTTATATTTACAATCCTAGTGCAATTGATAATAGTTTTGCACCAAGTGGACAATCTGCTTTATACGTCTTAGTGCCAGTCTCTAATTTAAAGGAAAATAGCAGCTGGTCGGAAAATGATATTGATAAATTTACACATAAAATAATTCATAAAGTAGAAACGGAACTTAATTTAGATAATTTAAATGAACATATCGTTTTTAAAAAGGTTCATACGCCTAAGACATTTGAGACACATTATAACAGTTTCTACGGTGCAACTTTCGGACTAAAACCAACTTTAAAACAAAGTAATTATTTCCGCCCGCATAATAAGCATGCTAAAATAGATAACCTTTATTTTGCAGGTGCCAGTGTACATCCTGGTGCTGGAGTACCTATCGTTATTACTAGTGGAGAATTGACCGCGAAAGAAGTAATGAGGGACTTTTAAATGGTAACTATTCAAAAAATACCAAATAGCGTTCTTGAAATTTTTTCGAGTAGTCAAGCAGCAATTAAACAAAATTCATCATCATTTTATTTTGCTTTTTCAAAATTAGACAAAGATCAAGCTTATAGCATCTTTGTCATCTATGATTATTTACGTCAAATTGATGATGCTGCTGACAACCATGACAGAATAACATTTAATAAATTAATTTTTTGGTGGGAGACGGCTTGTAATACCAATAATATTGTAATTAACAAAACATCAAACATTGCTGATAAAGTAGCCTACGTTTTTAATCATTTCTCTATAGATCCCAACCTAATGACTGATATGATTGAAGGACAACTTCATGATCTCAATCATGTTGAAATTAACACACTATCAGAATTAGAAAATTACTGTTATCAAGTAGCAGGAACTGTAGGATGCATGGTTTTTTGTATACTTTCTAGAAACTCTATTGAAAACAATCGTAAGGCAGTAATAAACGTGGGAATAGCTCTTCAGTTAACTAATATTTTAAGAGATGTACATGAAGATGCTATGGCGGATAGATATTTCATTCCAAAGCAACTGCTATTAAAATATGATATCCAAAAACAAGTTTTGTTAGAGAGTAAACCTGATATTCAAACACAATCTTTGTTGCAATATTTAGCAAGATTAGCACTTTCCAAGTACGCCGAAACTGATGTGATTACTAATCAGATTTTAGATAGAAAAGGCAAAGTAGCATTAGAACTATCCATTAATGTCTACAAAAAGATCCTAACAAAATTAATGAAAAATAACTTCGTTGATTTATCAAAAAGAGTATATGTGACACCCCAAGAAAAATTACTATTACTATTAAAAACCTTTTCAAAACACATTAAGTGATATATTAATAATAAATAGAATTAATAACAGGAGATTATTATGTTTTTAGCTATTAAAGAGATGCTACATGAAAAATTGCGTTATAGCCTAATAGTGGCACTTATATTTTTAGTAAGTTATCTTTTGATTATTCTTACTGGTTTAGCCACTGGTTTAGCTAACCTAAACAAAGCGGCAATTAACGAGTGGGATGCTTCAAGTATTGTCTTAAATAGTGATTCTGAAGGACGTTTACAACAATCTTTTCTTTCACAGGATGAGGTTGCTAGTTTACCCAATAATGGAACCAGAATTTCACAGTATAGTACACTTGTAAAATCAGAAAATGGATTAAAAGAGAATACTCAATTAGTAGGTCTTGATTCCAAATCGTTCATATTTAAAAAATTGAAAATAACAAGTGGTAGTAAAAATATCCGAAACAATGCCGGCGTCGTATCGGATAAATTCAAAAGTGATGGATTCAAAATCGGTGACCACTTGTTAGTTGCTAATTCATCATTGAGGATTAAAATTACAGGTTTTACACCCAGGGCAACTTTAAGTGCTCTTCCCGTGGTTTATATTTCACCAGACACTATTCAACCACTGAATAAAGGTGTAACAAATGCTGTGGTATTCAAGAATAAGTTAAAGAATTCAAAAATACCAAAAGGGACCAATCAATTGAGCATTAGCTCATTTATTAAAAAATTACCTGGATATAGCGCACAACAACTCACATTCGACTTCATGATTGCTTTTTTGTATATTATTATTCTAATTGTTATTTCAATTTTCTTGTATATTCTGACTGTTCAAAAATTACCCAACTTAGGTGTCTTGAAGGCGCAAGGAGTCTCAACGCAATATCTTATTTTGAGTACGTTATTTCAATCATTTATTATTTCAGTTATTGGCGTTATTATAGCCATTATATTAGGTGAAATAACAGCTATTACGTTACCCAGCGAGGTACCCATTGTCATCGATAAAAGTAATATTATTGTAACTGGAATCGGTATTATTATTATGTCCTTGTTAGGTGCACTGATACCTATTCGTCAAATCGCCAAAGTTGATCCTTACAAAATTATTGGAGGTTAATTTCATGTCAAATCTAATTTTTGAATCGGTGACAAAAGTTTTTGGAGAAGGGAGTAGTAAGTACGTAGCGCTGGAAAATATTAATTTTAAAGCAGAAAGTGGTCAGCTTATTTTAGTTGTAGGGCCATCAGGATCAGGAAAAACTACATTTTTGACTATAGCCGGCGGGCTGCAGACACCAACTGAGGGTGACGTAAAAATAAATGACAGCACAATTAAAAGTTTATCCGAAAAACAGCAAACAAAATTAAGATTGGAAAAAATAGGATTTGTTTTACAATCTTATAACTTAGTTCCATTTTTAACGGTCGAAGAACAGTTTAAATTAGTAGATAAACTAAAAAAACAAAATTTAACTGAACAAAAAATGCATGAACTTCTATCTGATTTAGGACTTTTAGAACTCCTAAAAAAATATCCTAATCAACTTTCTGGTGGACAAAAGCAACGTGTGGCAATTGCTAGAGCATTATACACTGATCCTGACTATATCTTAGCGGATGAACCCACAGCCGCCTTAGATACGGATAGATCTATGAAAGTAATCGAGTTACTCAGAGATTTAGCACATAAGAGAAATAAAATTATTATTGTAGTTACTCATGACTTAAGGTTAAAAAATACGGCAGACAAAGTTTATCAGATAATTGATGGTAAGATGCAAATGATAAATTAGCTACTGTCTTAATTTTACTTGAAAACATATTGAATTTATGAATATCTAATACCACATCTAAATGCTCAGAAGTCAATAAATTGGACTATTTTTAGTCAGTTAATTAGACAACTGGAAATTGACGGTTCAGCACATTTTCTTGGATGTAGGTTTCTTGTTGCTCTCGTCGGTTATGTTTCTTGGCATGTACGGTTGTCCGCACGCTCTTCGCATTCATGACGTGAGTAATCAATGCGACCAACTTCCAGTAGCATCATTTTTAAGCATTTGTTATTTTACGCCTGTTTCAGGGCTTCTAATCTATTCTGATTATCTCATGTAAACCGGTTCAATGCACATCGAATTTCTTTCGGTATCTGATAAAGGTTGTCCGTTTAATCCCGGTATTACGGGCAACATCTACATCACTCATGCCCGTCTGGTAAAGTTTAAAAGCATGTAATAAACGGGGATCATCTTCGGCATATTGAGGTTTCCGACCATGATATTTACCCTGCTGTTTAGCGAGGGCAATCCCTTGTTGCTGCCGTTCAATGATCCGCTTACGTTCGCTTTCAGCTTGATATTTATACAGTTCAATAATGAGATTCGTCATGAGCTGGCGTAAATTAGGATCCGCAATCCCTGTCATGGACGGCAAGTTTAACACATCTAGGGTGGCCCCCTTATTTTGAATGGTGTTCATGATCTTAGTTAAGTCCTGGTGGTTTCGGCCTAAGCGATCTAATTCAGTGACCAGGACAATATCACCCTCGCGAACATAGGCGAGCATTTTTTGCAGTTCTGGTCGATTGGTGTTGGCCCCACTCAATTTATCTGTGAATAGCTTATCAACGCCCTTTAAAACAGCTAGCTGCCGATCTAAATGTTGTTCCTTGGAACTCACGCGAGCATAACCGATTTTAGCCATTGTCAGCACTTCCTTTTGGACAGTTCTAATGAACATTTTTAATGCCTAGCCTGGATTATTCATAGAATTTCAAAAAAGCAGCGCAATCCCACGATTCACACGGGACTGCGCTGCTTTGGTGTTTCACCCATTGGGTGCGCCTATATGCTAAGGTTGAGTCGATAAAAACCATCACGAAAGCGAGGCTTCACACCATCTCAACTTTAACCAGCTTATCCCTGCAATGCAATACCAATGTGACTGTGACCGCCGACGACGGTCAACTTTCAAATGACGCCGGGCTCGTTTTGTTCCAAGAGTTTCTTCATCGTATCAACTTTAGGCAACTTGCCAATCAGTGCCTCAAGTTACCAGACCAACGACGATTCTGGAAGGCCTCGATGATCGACATCTTCTTGGAAAAATTGT
>NZ_BAAIHN010000058.1:0-8620 GCF_054784775.1 Lacticaseibacillus boliensis | reverse complement strand
TCGGTCTGTTCGTGGTGCATCGATCACCAACTTCTCCGCTCAGTCAGTATTCGCAACGCTCCAAACGTTGCTTTCAGACCGGCCAGATGCGATTTCATGTCCCAAATACCGAGGTGAATAATCCAGGAAGATCGATTGGTGGGGGATGGGACTTTCTGCTGCAGGGTTGTTCGCCGGCGTTTACGGGCTGATTCAAAAAGAAGGTCATCCCCACTGGGGGTGGACGGACCCGCGTATCGCTGGTTGGCTCGGGGCATTTGTCATCATTCTCGTTGTCTTCATTGTGGTCGAAAATAAGATCAAAGACCCGATGATGGACATGCATATGTTTAAAAACGTGCACTTCGTTGGGGCGATCACCGTTGCGCTGGCGCTTGGGATCGGGATCTATTCGTTCAACGCCTTCTTGACCGCGCTCATGCAGAATTACATCGGGTATTCTGCGCTTCAAACCGGGGTACGGCAGTTGGTCATGAGTGTTTGGTCGTTGATCCTTGGCCCGATAACCGGCATCCTCGGGGCAAAATACGCCAAGAAATGGCTTATCAGCGGGGCGATGTTCCTCGGTGGCATCGGCTTCATCATCATGGCCAACGCCATCACCGTAAAGCTGGCTTACGCGGAGTTGTGGCCGAGTATGATCTTGTTTGGGATCACCAACGGGTTGGTCAATCCGCTACTCAACACTGCTGGTATGGAAGGCGCTGAGCCGCACGAAATGGGGATGGCCGCGGGCTTGCTGAATGTGTTTCGCCAAATCGGGACGACGGTCGGCATCGTCGGCTTGGGACTCGTGCAGACGTCGCGTTATGAAAGCTATCTGAATGCACACATTGGTAACGTCAAAATGCTGCCAGCGGCGGCACAAAGTGGTCTGCACAAGGCGTTGATCAAGGCGGGGCCGTTTTCCGGTCACGAGATCGCCTTTTCCAAGCGCTTGAGCCACGCGCCGTTCGCACATGAGTTCCAGATGTTGGTCCTGCGTGCTTATCACGCAGGGATGGTTGGCGTCTTGTTGACCGCCGCCGGGGTGATCTTTGCCGGTGGTTTGGCAGCGGCCATCTTGATGCGCGAACGTCAGGGCAGTGTCGATGTGAATTAAAGAAGCGTGAGATATACTAAAAGGGTTCGCTGTAGGAGGGATCAGCCATGTTATTTTCACCGTTATTTGAAAATGACGTACCGTTTTACTAGTCGTTGACAATGACTAGGTAAAACGGAGGTAAATTTTGAATCGTCATAAAGTGATTGGTGCCTTGATGCTAAGCCTTGCTGCTAGTATCTGGGGCGGGATGTTTGTTGTTGTGAAGTCTGTCGTTAACGTGATTCCGCCAGTCGAGCTGGTGTGGTTGCGGTATTTGGTCGCGATGGTGGTATTGTTACTACTGCTGGTGGTGCGCCGGGTACATTGGCGCTGGGACTGGAAGAATGGCGTCTTGATGATTTTGATCGGGCTGATCGGCTACGCCTTGTCGATTGTTACGCAGGAAACCGGGACGTGGCTGTCTTCAGCACAATTAGGCGCAGTGGTGACGTCGGCAACACCGGCGTTCATGGTCTTGTTCAGTTGGTCGTTGCTACATGTGCGGCCGACGCGCGGTGATTGGGCGAGTCTGGTTTTGGCCACAGCCGGCGTGGTGTTGATCGTCGGCATGCAGTTCAGCGGTCGGCGGGTGTTGTTAGGCGCGCTGAGTTTGATCGTCGCCGCGTTGACCTGGGCGTTGATGTCGGTGCTGGTGCGCATGGTCTCAACACAATATGATGCCGTGCAGGTCACTTTCGTCGGGACGGTGGTGGCGTTTGGCGCGTTAACGCCGTGGACACTCACCCATCTTGGCAGTCTGACCAATGTCAATTTTACCCAGCCGCACATCTGGTTAAGCATTCTCTACTTAGGCGCGGTGTCGACCGCGTTGGGATTTGTGATCTGGAACGAAGGCTTGCGACTGATGGCCAGCAACTTATCTGGGTTATTTTTTCTTTTTCAGCCGATTGTCGGTGCCATATTGGGCTGGCTGTTTCTTGGGGAAGCCTTGACGCTCGGGTTTGTTCTCGGGACCTTGATGATCTTCTTCAGCATCTGGGTGGCACTGCGTTTTCGCTAAAAAGACAGATTCATAATCAACGTGTTGATCCGCGACAACCACGTCGCTGAACAACACGTTTTTTTTAGCTACAGGGATTGCGAGATGGATTAACTGGACTAATACTTGGCGAGTGGGTTTTCACTCATGATCGGATACGCTTTGAAGACAGATGCTGCGGATAGGCTGGTCGGCGTGTCGCAGTGATTTCGTTGACGATAACGCTGAGAAAAATTAAGGCGGCACCAAGTAGTTGTAGCGCACTCAGTCGTTCATGGAGTAGCCAAAAACCGAAAGCGGCAGAAAATAGAGGCTCTAACGAAAAAATTAAGCTGATCGTTACCGGGGATAAGAAGTGTTGCACTTTGGTTTGGACGACAAAGCCGAAAGCTGAGCAGATGATCCCCAGGGCTAAGATGGCGCCCCATTGTGATGTTGTTTGCGGCAGACGCGGTGTTTCAAACACTAGGCTGGCAATGATGCCTTCACCGCCGGCAACTCCGAGCTGTAAGATACTGATGCCCAGCGTATCGGTAATTTGATGGGTGACGCGGCCGGAGTAGAGGATGTGCACGGCATATAATGCCGCCGTCAGCAGGCAAAGCCCTGCGCCTGCTGATAGTTCCAGGCGACCGTTGGCAACCAACAGAAACAACCCGATGATCACGGTGACGGTGGTCAAGATTGCGGCTGGACGCGGTAGTTTTTGATGTAAGACGGCATCAAAAACCATGACGAACATCGCCGTGGTCGATACCAAGAAACCGGCGGTCGTGGCGCTTGTGTGTTGCAGTCCGAACATCACACTGGCAAACAGGCCAAACAGTAACGTGCCCATCACTGTAGCCGCGCGGAGTTGAGCGCGGTGTAGGCGGCGTAAGCTGTGTAGAAAGACGATCAAGGTGATGCCAAAAGCGAAGGTGAAACGTAAACCGACCAGCATCAGCGGTGAAACGCCTTGCAAGGCAACCTTCATCCACATATAACTCGCGCCCCAGGCGGCGGTCACCACCACCATCATCGTGAATGCCAAGCGTTTGTTTATTGATAGTGTTTTAGCAGGAAACCCTGATTTTAATCATGGGAGGAATGCCATCCTGTACCTGCTTCTCCTTTGTTAGTTTGGTATCTTTACATAGGAACACATGTTTGGTATAATTTCTGTGGAGGAATAGCCATGAAACAAGCCATCACCCTAAAGCTACGCATGACACTCACTGCAGAGGACGCGCTGTTGTTACAAGAAACGATGCGCCAGTTTGCATTGGGCTGCCAACTGGTGTCGCAGTACGTCTTCGACCACGAATTTGTCCTTGATCAAGATGCCTTGAATCAGGCACTGTATCACCAATTGCGCGCGGAGTTTGGGTTGAAAGCTCAGATGGCACAGTCTGCGATCCGGCACGTTGTTGGCAACTACAAGACCGTACAGACTCAGATGAGAAACAATCCATACGCTTTTCGGGATCGCTATACTGGCCAATGGACGCGTTGTCCACGAGACCTCACTTGGTTGCGGCGGCCATTACAGTACCGTAAGCCGCAACTCAAGTTAGTGCGCAACCGGGATTGGTCGTGGTTGAAAGACGGTCGCCTGTCGCTTAACACCTTGGCTAAACGCGTGCGTATCACACCGCATGTGCAGGGCTTTGAACAGTACTTGACGCCTGACTGGCAACTTGGTACAGCGACAGTGGTGCGCACTGGTGGCCATTATTTCTTGCATATTGCGGCCATCAAGGAACTCCCTGATATTGACCGCCTGCAGTTTCAGGACATCGTTGGCATCGATCGTGGCTTACGCTTTGTGCTGGTCACCCATGAAACTGCTGGCCGAACGAATTTTGTTTCTGGCAAGGCAATTGCGAATAAGCGGGCCAAGTACGACCGCCTCCGTCAACAACTGCAACGCAAGCACACAAAATCTGCTAAACGGCGCCTAGGCCGACTTTCAGGACGAGAGAACCGCTGGATGAGTGATGTCAATCATTGCTTATCAAAGACACTCGTCTCAAAGGCAGCATCTAAGACGTTATTTGTTGTCGAAGAGCTTACAGGTGTGCGGCAACAATCCAGACGCCAAGCACAAGCGCAACGAGAACTCCATTCGTGGGCGTTCTTTGAACTGGAACAAGACCTTCGCTACAAGGCGGTCTTAGCAGGTCACGAAGTTATTACGGTTTCGGCTCGATATACCAGTCAGCGGTGCGCAAAGTGTGGACGCATCGATAAGACCCAGCGTGATCGCCAGCACCATGAGTATCGCTGTGTCGCGTGTGGTTACCAAAGTAACGACGACCGGATTGCGGCAATGAACTTAGTGACTCTGGGCCAGCAGTACGTGGCTGGTAACAACCATCCACACTTTACAAAAGAAGTTATCGGGTAAACCTGATAATTGACGGGCATTGTCAACTGCCCGACGATGCAGTCGCAATAAAGTGGGAGCCTGGAAGGTGTTTGACCACTGTGTCAATGACACGCGAGCTGCAAGCCACTGAATTTGTTCGGTGGTAGTTGACCAAGGGGACTATCTGTTGAACCGGCAGTGGATCGAGTCTGGGGAAGTCGACTTTGGCATCGTGACGCCGCCGGCAGTGCCGGAATTGACCACGATCCCTTTTTGGCAAACCCCGATGCTGGCCGTGCTCAACCCGGCCAATCCCTTGGCAAAGTTGCCGGTCGTGCCGCTGAAGGCGCTGGCGGGTGAGCCATATATCATGGTCGAGCAAGGTGATTACAGCGAGGCGTTGAACGCGTTTGCCGCTGAAGGCGTCAAGCCTAATGTTAAATTCACCATCCACGATGATTACGCGATTATGGGAATGGTCGAAGCCGGGCTGGGGTTCAGCATCTTGTCTGCCGGGGTGCTTGATCGGATGCCGTTTGACGTGGTGACGCGCCCGACGGATCCGCCGGTGGCGCTTAAGTTGGCGCTGGGGTTTAAAGACCGTGCTGCCATGCCTTTGGCCAGTCAGCGGTTTGTTGATTATATGCTGACGAAGCGGCAATAATGCAAATCGTGATCGAATTTGGCTGAGTTAATGCGGGTCCGTCGCCAAATAGGCCGTGCTGGTGGCGATGGTGTGTTGATGCATGGTCAGCAATGTTTGTTTTGCCACTTCGGTCGTGACGGTGGGTTCTGCCAACCATCTGGCGATAAAGCCGGCGACAGCCGCGGCCAGGTAAGCCGCGTTCAGGCGGTTGATCGCGGTGTCGGCCACGTTGGATAAGGTTCGATCGCCGGCCAACACCTGCGTGTAGATGACGTTTTCCAGTTGCTTTTGAAACGTACCATCGTCTTTGGCAACCAAGATCTGCAGGGTTTGGCGCTGATTGTCGATGCCGGTGACGATATTGTCGACGTAGCGCTCGATCTCGCGGGCATCGATCTGGTTCAAGGTCACGCCGGTATTGCGAAAGGCGTTTGCCATGTCGTCCAAGACTTGCCCGATGATATGATCTTTCAGCGTTTGGAGATCAGGGTAATGCTGGTAGAAGGTGTTGCGGGCGCACTGCGCCAGAGAACACAGCTGGCTGACCGTGATGCTGTTGCAGTCCTGTGTCGCCAGCAGCGAGAGGTAGGCCTGGTTGAGATTGGCTTCTGTTTTGCGATAACGCAGATCGTTTTTATTCATAATTTTTCACCTTATAGGACAGTATACCAGTTAAGTGACACATAACGCACAGCAGGCTGGTTTTTGCCAATTGAAGCGCGGTGAGGCGCTTTGTATAGTGAATTTAGATACTGAAAGGTGAGGTAAAATTATGAATCGAGTCGCACAAATTCTAGGAATCAAGTACCCATTCGTTCAAGGCGCCATGTCTTGGTTGACCGATGCCAAATTCGTGGCAGCCGTCAGCAATGCCGGCGGTCTGGGCATTCTCGGACCCAATGCCGGCCAGCACACGGTGACCTCGAGTGCAGACGAAACCGCTGAACGCATGCGCGAGCAGGTCAAGCAGACCCAGCAGTTGACCGATAAGCCGTTTGCCGTCACGTTGATCGTTGCCGGCGGCGAGACGTCGATTTTCACGAAGAAAATTCTGGACGTGGTCATCGAAGAACACGTGCCGGCCGTCTTGTTGAATTCGCTGGGTGGCGTCAGCAGCGCCACTTATGGGGTAGACCCGGCGACCATGAAGACGCTCAAGGCCCATGGCATCAAAACGATCGTGCGTTCACTTCAGCCATCGATCGCAGACGCTCAGGCCGTTGAAACCCAAGGCGCTGATGTTTACGTGGCAACCGGGTTTGACGAAGGCGGCACTATGCCAGGCGGTGAGATCGGATCGTTTGCCATCATGCCAATGATCGCCGACGCCGTGAAGATCCCAGTGCTGCTTGCCGGCGGGATCGGGGATGCGCGCACGGTGAACGCGGCTTTCGCCCTTGGCGCAGAAGGCGTCTATGTCGGGTCGCGGCTGATCCCGACAGAGGAAAACCCTGCCGCAGATAACGTCAAGCAGCTGATCGTGGATTCGACCGCAGAAGACCTGACCCTGTTCCGCACGCAACCGGATTATTACCGGTCACTGCCAACGAAGCTGGTCGACCAGCTGGTTGCAAACGATCAGAAACTACCGGAAAGAGCGGCCAAGCAGGCCAACGCCAAGTTGATGGGCGGCACCAGCGGCATGCGTTTGGGGATGCTGGAAGGCGACTTTGAACACGGCTATGTTTCCGTCGGGACCGGGATCTCGACGGTCCACGCCATTCAGCCGGTACAGACGGTGATCGAAGAGATGATGAAAGATTACCGACAGGACGAGAATTAGCGGCAGACGAGCACCAATAAAAATCAAACACACCGTATGTTTAGTTGCAACGATTGCAGACTAGACGCGCGGTGTGTTTGTGTGTGCCCGTTGCATCAACGAACATTGGCTTCGGTGTCTGCGAAGGGGGCACGGTTTGATGACCTTTTCCCGCCACTAAGGCACCATCAGATTAAAGTTTTCATACCCATCACGATCAAGAGCATTCCCATCAGAGGCTTGAGGTATTTGCTAAACTTGCCTGTTGTCAGGCGTTTCATCATCAGCGGGGCGACAAGCGCGCCACCGAGAGAGCCGATCATCAGGCCAAACCCGGCGACCCAGTCGACCGTCCCGCTTGTCATATGAAGCAGGGCACCGACCAGCGACATGAAAACCAGGACGTATGAGGAAGTCGCAGTCACATTGATCATGGCCATGCCCATCAGCAGCAAGCCGGCGACGATCGCCCCACCACCGGACATGCCGGCGATGCCAACCATCAAACCAGCGAGGATACCGGCACCGTTGGCCAGCCACTTGTTGTTGGCTGAGGTTTTGATTCTGCTGGTTTTGTGTAGCAAAATGTTGAGTCCTAAAGCGATAAGAATGAGACTGATGCCCCAACTGTAGATCGTTTTGGGAATAAAAGGTGCTAATAAGGAGCCAATCACGACGGCAGGCAGTGCGGCGATCAACATGCGATTCCCCAACTTGACGTCGACGCTGCCTTGGCGCCAATATACATACGCCCCTAGCGCTAACGACGGTAGCGCAGTCACCAGCGAAGTGGATGCCGCGGCATGGGCGCTTAAACCAAATCCCGCCGTCAACACACCTAGGTAGATCGCGGCACCACCGCCACCTAACGCAATGACAAACATGCCAACAAGAAAACCGATCACGATCAACATCACAAACATCAACTCAGATCCTCTCAGCGATAGACACAGAACTTTCTGGTTTCTATTTACATATTGTAATCTTGATTTACAATATGTAAAGAAGACCAATAAGAAAGGTGAATCGTCATGTCCAAGCAGTTGCTCTCGCCAGAAAAAATCGTCGCCGTTGGGATCCAAGCGATTGAAGCCGGCACGCCGCTGACTTTTGCCAACCTTGCGCGCACGCTAGGGACCAAATCCCAGGCGCTGTATCCGTACTTCAAAAATCAAACCGATTTGGCGTATGCCATCATGGACGCCGTCTTGGCGCGCGCAAACGCCCAGTTGCAACAAGCACTGTTTGGCCTGAGTGGCCAGCCTGCCATTACCCAGTTTGCGTTGACTTGCCGCCAGCTTGGCCTCGCGCATCCTAAGCTGGTTTTGTTTATTATCGGGTTGCCACGTGATGCGACTGCCGCCGACGAAGCGCTGCAAGACTTCCGGAAGATGTTGACCACGCTGATCGGCGAGTTGGTGCACACCGAGCGCGTTCAGTTGCTTGGCGGGCGCTGGTTGCGTGATCTGATCATTGGCGAAGTCGCCAACATTTCGGGGGGCTGGTTTATCAACCAAGATCTGCCTCAAGAAGACAGCTTCCGCTGGACGGTGATGCACGGATTGGCCGATTTGATTGCGGAGGATCAACGCGGACGGTGATGCCATAAAAAAAGAGACCGGTTAGTCTCTTGATTGCGAGTAAATTGAATCCTGGATTATTCACCTCG
Organism: Lacticaseibacillus boliensis; assembly: GCF_054784775.1. Lineage (NCBI taxonomy): Bacteria > Bacillati > Bacillota > Bacilli > Lactobacillales > Lactobacillaceae > Lacticaseibacillus > Lacticaseibacillus boliensis. The sequence goes on along the minus strand of NZ_BAAIHN010000058.1, from coordinate 109 downwards.
GTATTTGGGACATGAAATCGCATCTGGCCGGTCTGAAAGCAACGTTTGGAGCGTTGCGAATACTGACTGAGCGGAGAAGTTGGTGATCGATGCACCACGAACAGACCGA
>NZ_BAAIHN010000057.1:0-9035 GCF_054784775.1 Lacticaseibacillus boliensis | reverse complement strand
TCGTAGTGACCAGCCTGGCCTCCGAGGCTCCAGAGACTTTGTTCAAGACCTATAGACAGCGGGGCAATGCTGAGAACCAAATTAAGGAGCTGAAATGCGGGTTTGGCTTTGACAAAACAGACAGCTCGACTTTTGCACGGAACACTGCACGAGCCTTGATCACCGGTATTGCCTATAACCTGGTTCAGCTCTTTAAACAGCTCTTTGTCTCGGAAGACCGTCGTGTGGTGATTCATCTTGCTTCTAACTATGTTTACAAGAACTGGTTTAGTCGGCTCATGGACGAAGTCCATCAGTTGGCGACCTGAATCGAATAACTGAATAGGTCGTGCGTCGAGCCGAAAACTGGGTCGGTCTGTTCGTGGTGCATCAATCACCAACTTCTCCGCTCAGTCAGTATTCGCAACGCTCCAAACGTTGCTTTCAGACCGGCCAGATGCGATTTCATGTCCCAAATACCGAGGTGAATAATCCAGGTTAAATACTGCTTTTGCTGGGACGGAAACTGAGATCTTCTACGCCCATCCTTACACGTCCTGCGACCGTGGCACCAACGAGGCACATAACCGGATGATCCGCCAGGACTTCCCTAAGGGCATGTCCCTAGATGACATTAGCCCTAGTCAAGTGCAGGCCACGCAAGACCGCTTGAATCAGTTGCCTCGCAAACAACAGGGCTACTGCACACCCCAGCAAAACTTTGAGGCCGAAGCTCGGCGCGTTCGTCGCATGGCCCAGTAGTCTCTCTAGCGCCACAACTTCTATTTGATAACGGCCTGTTCTGGGATTGTCCTCAACGACTGGCTAACTTGTTCTTGCAATTTACGAAAAAATACTGGTCCCTATCCAAGGGGGGCCTTGGTTAAGGTAACCAGTATTTCAGTTGTTACTAGCTATTCGTAGTGGCGGCTTGATTGTCCGTGGTTGGTTCTTGCAGGGCAATCAAGGGGTCGCCAGCTTTCACGTCGGTGACGTCGATGCGGCTCACATCCCCGTAATCATTGGTGTTGGTGATGACCACCATCACCGTAGGGTCGTAGCCAGCTTCGGTAATGCCCTTCACGTCAAAGGTGCCTAATTTGTCTCCCTGTTGGACTTGGTCGCCTTGTTGCACATCACTGGTGAAGAACTTACCCTCAAGATTGACGGTGTCTAAGCCCAGATGGATCAGGACTTCCGCCCCGTCTGCGGCCTTAATGCCATAAGCATGTTTCGTGGGGTAAGCTACGGTGATTTCACCGGTGACTGGGGCTAAGACGTCATCACTAGCGGGTTTGATGGCAGCCCCTTTCCCCATGATTTCAGCGGAAAAGACTTGGTCATTGACTTGCTTCAAGCTTTCAACCACCCCGGCAACCGGTGCGTTGACCACGGCATCGCTGACAGCGGCGTCGGCAGCACTTACCACATCGCCAGCTTCATTGGTCTGAACTTCCGGTTCAACGTTTTTGGCCATGGCTTTGCGGCCATAAACCAAGGTCCCCGTGAAGGCCACCACGATACTGCAGGCAATGGCCAAGAAGAATGGCAGGTAGAATTTAACCGGGAGGGAAATGAAACCGATGATCCCCGCGGCCCCTAAGGCAGTGGAGCAAACCCCGAAAATCCCGATCAATAAGCTACCCACGGCAGAACCAATCATGCCGATAAAGAATGGAAAGCGTAATTTCAAGTTGACCCCAAAGATAGCGGGTTCAGTGATCCCTAAGAGGGCGGACAGGCCAGAAGAAGAGGCCAACCCCTTTTGTTTTTCATCTTTAGATAAGAAGAAGATAGCTAAAGCAGCCGCCCCTTGGGCAGCGTTAGCCATGGAGGCGATTGGGAAGAAGAAATCGCCGCCGGTTTTGGCCACGTTGGCCAAAAGCTGGGTTTCGATGGCCGGAAAACTTTGGTGTAACCCGGTAATGACAATCGGGGAGTAGAATAACCCGAAGACCGTGGAGCCCACAAAACCAGTGGTATTATACAAGAAAACAATCCCGTCGGTTAAGCCGTTACCCACAGTCCGCATAATCGGGCCTACAAAGGCAAAGGTCAAGAAGGCCACGAAGATGATACTGATCATCGGGGTGAAAATAAAGTCCAGGGTAGCGGGCATGCGTTTATGGAGCCACTTTTCAACCTTGGCTAAAATGAAGGCCACTACCAACACGGGCAGGACTTGGCCTTGATAGCCGGCTTGGGCGATGTGCAGGCCGAAAATGTTCCAAACGGGCATGGTGCCCTTGGCCACGATTTCAGCCACGTTGTAGCCGTTGACTAAAGCGGGCATCACCATGATCATCCCCATGGTGGCCCCCAGATAAGCATTCCCCCCGAAACGTCGGGTGGCGGAGAAACCTAATAGGATGGGCAGAAAGGCAAAGGGTGCCGAGGCAAACAGGTTGATCATTTCGGCGATCCCCTTGATGCCCGGGTACATGGCCACCAGGGACTTGGCGCTAAATAGGCCCGGGGATACCAAGACGTTATTTAAAGCCATCAATAACCCACCGGCCACTAAGGCTGGAATAAGAGGTACAAAAATGTCGGATAGCACTTTAACCAAAGCCATCAGCGGATTATCTTTTTTACCCTTGGCGGAAATAGCCTTTAAGTCGTCTGGGGTAACTTCCTTTAGGCCAGTCAAGCTAATTAAGTGGTCATAGACCTTGTCCACATCCCCAGGGCCGATGATGATTTGATATTGGCCGTTGACCCGAAAAGTGCCTTTAACGGCGTCGTTAGCGTCTAAAGCTTTTTGATCGATTTTAGCTTCATCTTTGATCACCAACCGTAAACGGGTGGCACAGTGGGCGGCGGCTAAAATATTGTCTTTCCCCACGTCTGCCAGAATGTCTTTTGCTGCTTTCCCATGATCCATGTTTTGGCCTCCCATGTAAGCGATTTCTGTATTCGATAAATCCATTGTAATAGATTCATTTCAAATTGTCAAACGTTTATCGATTTTTGATTTTTAGTGGCGCTATCTGCTATAATAACAGCATGAAAACGTTTATCTTTTTTGGAGGCGAATACCATGCAGCAATGGACTACGGCACAACGTTATCGACCCTATAGCGCTTATTCAAAAAAATTGATCAGCCAATTACAAAAACAACAACAAGACTCTATTTGGCACTTAGGCTATCATATCCAACCAGCCAGCGGTTTATTAAATGACCCCAATGGCTTTGCTTATTACAATCACCAATGGCATGTCTTTTATCAAAACTTCCCTTTCGGCCCGGTGCACGGCTTGAAGAGCTGGGTCCATTTAACTTCCCCAGATTTGACCCATTGGACGGCAGACGGGTTGAAACTTCTCCCGGATACGACATACGAAAGCCATGGGGCTTATTCCGGCTCGGCACTGGCTGTGGGGTCAGAATTATTTTTGATGTACACGGGCAATGTCCGGGATGACAACTGGCAACGCCACCCCTATCAATTAGGGGCTACCTTAGACCAAAATGGGACTTTACACAAGCTGGCTCAGCCTTTAATTGGGGACATCCCGGCCGGCTATACCGACCACTTCCGGGATCCCCAGTTAATTGAACATGAGGGAACCTACTACGCCTTCATTGGCGTCCGGAAACAAGACGATACCGCCCACATTCTCGCCTACCAGGCCCCAGACCCCAAAGGTCCCCGGACCTTAAAGGGAGAATTACACTTTAGTGATCAAAACCTAGGCTATATGATTGAATGTCCCAATCTGATTTTTATTGACCAACGGCCCGTGTTGATCTTTTGTCCCCAGGGGCTGTCCCAAACCATTGCCAGTTATGATAATATTTACCCCAATATGTACATTGTGGGGGAAGCCTTTGATTGGGACACCTTTAGCTTTATCAACCCAACTGGCCCACAAAACCTGGATGGGGGCTTTGATGTCTATGCTACCCAAGCTTTCAATGCCCCGGATGACCAGGCTTATGCCATTAGCTGGTTAGGCTTGCCCGACACCACTTATCCCTCTGATGCTGAAAATTGGCAGGGCTGTTTTTCTTTGGTGAAGCACTTGACGTTAGTTGACGGACAACTGCACCAACAGCCCGTGGCCCAAGGCTTGGCAGCGGAAAACTTTGCCCCAAAAACTGCCGACTTACATCTGCAAGAAAAGTTGCAGTTTGACTTTGCCACTTTTCCCAAGGGGCAATTGCAAATTAAAGCCCAGCACAGCGGCGATAAATTGACCCTTAGTTTTGATGAACAAGCCCATAGTCTCACCGTGGACCGGCGGCAAATGGGTCAGGCGGTGGCCTTAGACCATGGCACCACCCGCAGCATTCAATTACCGGCGACTGCCCTTCATTTAACCCTATGGTTGGACCACTCGGCCTTTGAGCTGTATGTGAATGACGGCGCGCAAGTTATATCTGGCCGCCTATTTCCTAGGCAGGCGGATACCTATCAGTTAGATACCAGCCAACTGGCGGCGGACGGCTTTGAAGTCAGCGGGACCCGTTTACAAACAATTTATTAATTAAGGAGGCGATTCGTATGGCAAAATTGGCTGATGTTGCAGAATTGGCTGGCGTGTCCGTGACCACGGTCTCCCGGGTCATCAACAACTACGGCTCCCTATCTGAAAAGACGAAGACCAAGGTTTTTGCGGCCATGCACAAGTTGAATTATCAACCCAATAGCGTGGCCCGCTCCTTGCAGGGTAAAAGTTCCCGGTTGATCGGCCTTATTTTCCCCGGGGTCAGCAATCCTTTCTTTGGGGAATTGGTCCAAACTTTAGAAAATAAACTATCGGCTTTGGATTATCGGGTGATTTTATGTAACTCGGTGAATAATGCTGACACGGAACGGTCTTATCTGCGTATGCTGCAGGCCAACCAAGTGGCGGGCATCATCACCGGGACCCACAATTTAGCCATTAGTGAATATAACCATGTGGACGCGCCAATCATCTCCTTTGACCGGCATTTGGGGGATAATATTCCCATCGTCAGTTCTGATAATTACGCCGGGGGTAAATTGGCTACAGAGCTGTTGATCAAGACCGGGGCCACCTGTATTGTGATGATTTCTGGGGCCAATCGCCCTAACAGTCCCACCAATCAACGGGTCAAAGGCTATGAAGACAGCCTGGAACAAGCCCATTTGCCCACCTACGTGCTGGAATTGCCCTTTAGCATGTCCCCCACGTTAAAACGAGTGGAGATCAGACAACACCTGACCACTTTGAAACCCGATGCGGTTTTTTGCAGTGATGATTTGACGGCGATTCTGGTGGGGAATGTGGCCCAGGAACTGGGTTTAAAAATTCCAGAACAATTGAAATTAGTGGGTTTCGATGGCACCCGCCTGATCCAAGATTATCAACCCCAAATCTCCACCGTGGTGCAACCTATTGGAGATTTGGCGGACTTGATGATCGATCTTTTGCGTCAGCGTATCAAAGACAACAAAGTTCAGCTCCAGACCCAATATACCCTGCCGGTAAGCTTGCACACTGGGGCTTCGGTATTGGCTACTAAAGCGTAATTGTTTTGATTGTTTAGGCATCAGCTTTTCGGCTGGTGCTTTTTTAGATGGTGAATTGTCAAATTAAGTGCAAAGTCTCATTATAGAAAACTTCGTAGGGTGTTCTCCAACCCAGACACTTCTTGGGCCGGATATTCAATTTATGAGCGTACTCTGCGAATTCTGGTGCAGGAATATCAGACATGTCTTGAGACTTAGGAAGATACTCACGGAGCAGATTGTTTGTATTCTCATTCGTGCCTCTTTGCCAAGGAGCGTGTGGATCTGGAAAGTAAAATTCAATACCAGTTTCTTCTGTGATCTCAACGTGTTTAGCGAATTCTTTGCCACGATCTGGTGTGATGGTTTTAACGTCCTTGATAGGGAGCTTAGCTGTCAAAGCCAGGACAATCTGGGCTACTTCAGCTGATTTCTTTTTGTCTGCTTTTCCAATCAAGCAGAACCTGGAGTAGCGGTCAACCATTGTGACTGCACAAGCCTTACCAGTTTTTCCGGCAACCGTATCCAGTTCCCAATGACCAATTTCAGTACGGTCATCGGCGGCCAAAGGTCGCTCATGAATGGTGTTACTGATCTGAATCTTGCCCCGGCGTTCAATGTGGCCTTTAGTATGTCTAGTCTTACCGCGATGCCTGAGTTTTCGGACTGCACCGCGATTGCCGTGAGATAAGCCTGTTTCGTTGAAGTCCCCACGGGACGAATTGTCAAACCAAGTGCAACTTTTTGTTCCAAAAGACTTCGGAGGGAGTTCTCCAGCCTAAGACCTTGCGGGGTCGGTTATTCAGTTGTTCGACGAAGAAAGCAATTTGTTGGTCATCTATGTTGTCAAGGTAGGTATGCTTAGGAAAGTATTCGCGAAGTAGACCATTCGTATTTTCGTTTGTACCTCGCTGTTGTGGTGCATGCGGATCTGGAAAGAACATTTTTGCGTTCAGAACCTCGCCGATCTCCTTGTACTGAGAGAATTCAGTCCCGCGGTCAGGGGTGATCGAGCGTACCCGTTCAGGCGATAGGGTCAGAAACAAATCAATCATTCCCTGCTTGACCCTCTCTGAATCCACTTTGGTCACACGCTCCGATAAGAGATACCGTGACTTTCTGTCGACTAGCGTGATCAAGGCCGAGTGCCCTCTCTTGCCATGCACAGTGTCGCCTTCCCAGTCACCAAAGCGGGTACGATGATTAGCGGAGGCCGGACGGTCGTGTATCGATGGGGCATTGTTCAGTTTGCCCCGTGTTTCGTTCACTGTTCCTTTTACCTTACGAGTCTTGCCGTGATGACGTAGTTTACGAGCAAAACCACGCGCGCCATGGTTCTTCTTAACTCCCAGATTATGCAGTTGTATCCCGCGATAAATCGTCGTATAGCTGATATGGAGCGCATCATGTTCATGCGCTAGGCGGGCTGAGATCTGCTCAGGAGACCAATGATTATGGACGATATAGTTGACGATACGATCTCTGGTCTCGGAATTGCTCAGAATCCTGGATCTATGACTGTTTAATCTCGCTTGTTGGTAATTGGCTTGAGCAGTAGCAGCTGAGTAGTTTTGCCAACCGCCATTGCGGTTGATCTCACGGCTAACAGTACTTCTTGAACAGCCGATCCGAGTGGCAATTTCAGTTTGGGTCAGCCCAGTTTTGAGGCCGACGAGTATCGTTTCTCGGTTGATTAAGGTAAGATGATTGTACGGACTCAAAGTCAGATTCTCCTTGTATATGGTGTTGTGGTAATTCCATTCTACAGGGACTCGGGCTTTGAGTCTTTTTGATTTGTTAATTTGTTGCACTTGAATTGTAAATCCGTCCCTCAAAAATTACCTGTATACTTTAAGGCTGGTTCAAACGTCTTATTAAGGGAAGGAGGGGTGAGATGGTAAAGTCAGACTTTGATGCTCACTTGCTGACATTAGGCCAGCAAGTGGTGCAGCGCCTGCAAGCGCGGGGCATTCAACGGGCCGATGCCGAGGATGCCGTGGCCACGGCTTATGAAAAAATCATTATCCTGCTGCCCAACTTGTCAGTGCGCAATTTTGATGGCTGGTTTTACCGGATTGCCCTGAACGCCTGCCTCGATGAACTGCGCAAACACCGCCGCGAAACCTTGACGCAGCAGCTGCCGGAAGCCAGTACGCTGACGCCGCAAAGCTTTGCGACGTTAATTGCGCCGCTCCCGGCCAACCAGCAGGAGCTCGTGGCGCTGAAGTATTACTACGGCTTTTCATATGAAGAAATCGGGGCACTGCTGGCCATCAAACCGGCCAGTGTCAAAACGATGTTAGCTCGCGCACGGAAGCAGTTGCGCGGTCAATGGGAGGAAACATAAGATGTTAGATCAAGCCTTACGCAAAGCCAAATGGCGCCAGCACCTAATGATGGTGCTGATTGCCGTGATTGTCTTAATCATTGGGGGACCGCTCGCCTATAGTGGCCTCAACCAATTATGTGGGCGTCAAACCGATGCCTTGTACACCGCGCTCACGAATTATCATTTGGTGGCGGAGCCGAATGTGACAGTGGCCAGTGAAATGCTTGCTAATAATTCCAGCTTTGGCGGGAATGTTGTCACCAAGGAATATAAGGAAATTGATGGTTATGTGGTGCCTTGGGGAACATACACGTCGCATTACAGTTTCCAAGACTGGGAAATGGACGAGAGTTTTACCCAGACGGTTTCCAATCGCCTTGATGAAAACACAGATCGCCAGCAGTTTCAAAACACGACCCTGCAGAAAGTGGCCCGCTTTTACACGCACACCCATGACCTACCGAATGAAGCTCGAAGCTTGAGTCGGTTACCCAACCATGTGGGCGAAATTGCAGTGACTTTTTCCCGCGCCGTGACGTATGCGGAACTGAAGCAATGGGTGCCAAAAAATGTCAATTTGACCTGGGGGTATGTCTTTAACGACACCAAGCGTGTGGCCCTGGAAGGCGATAATAGTGGCTTAGTCGAAAACCCGATTGGGATGGATCTCAGTTATGATCAAGGTCCCAATCGTCAGCTTAAGGATTGGCAAACGGCTTTGCGTGGGTACTGGGGAAACCAGACACGGAGCGCTGGGATGAAGCTGGCCCTCAAGGCTTCCGCCAAAACTTTGCGGTTTCGTGGGGTGATTCTCACTGGTACGACCGAGCAGTTGGCGAAGGTGGCGGGCGCCGCTAATGTGGCCGGCACCAGCGTTGGCGTCACCGTCGCCCGCGTGCCGTATATTAAGCCAGTTAAATAAGTGCGCACAGAAAAATAGTCCAGACCCAGCGTAAGCTGATGCGCCGAGTCTGGGCTATTTGAATGCTTTAGTTGGTCGTCAGTTGGTACAGCGCGTAGGTGTTTTTCCGGCGAATGATCACGCAAAGCTCACCCTTGGGATTGCTGAAGCTGTAAGTACCGCCTGAGCGATCAGCGTATTTGACTGCCTCAATTTTCAAGTCAAGTGCAACGATGATAACGAATCCTTGATAGTGGTCTAGGTTGTTAAGCCATGCGTCGGTAGTAATCGCATGGTCGAAGATAGTTCAGAATACGTCTGGGACGATGGTTCAGTGCTGATTGG
>NZ_BAAIHN010000056.1:0-9339 GCF_054784775.1 Lacticaseibacillus boliensis | reverse complement strand
TCGGTCTGTTCGTGGTGCATCGATCACCAACTTCTCCGCTCAGTCAGTATTCGCAACGCTCCAAACGTTGCTTTCAGACCGGCCAGATGCGATTTCATGTCCCAAATACCGAGGTGAATAATCCAGGACGAGACTTACATTAACGTCAAAGGTCATTGGACTTATCTGTATCGTGCAATTGATAGCAACGGTCTGACGCTCGACTTCGAACTGCGAAAGCATCGTGATTATGCGGCAGCCTATCACTTTTTGAAACGGCTTTTGACGACCAATGGTCGTCCTGATCGCTTAGTCACCGATCAATATCGAGCAACACTTAAGGCAGTGAAGCACCTGATGAAACAAGACTACTTGAGCAAATCAGCACACCAATGTTCCAAGTATCGAAACAATTTAATCGAACAAGATCATCGATTCATTAAACGACACCGGGTGCGGTCAGCAAGTTTCCAAAGCATCCGAACCGCTAGTGCAACACTCAGCGGCATTGAAGTCATCCATGCATTACGCAAGAAAACCCGACGAGAGCTAAGCCTCATCGGGTTTTCAGCCGTGGACGAATTAAAAGCGATGGTGCCAGCATAACCTACAACACCCTATCAACAACTAGGTAAAAGGCACACTCTCAGACTATTTGCACCAGAGCCATAACTATTAATATAAGCGAAATTGTTGTATATTTAATGTGTGTAGCCTGTAGCTCAAATATTTCGAGTTATGAGTAATTCATAACTTATAGGATACATATACAGGCTTTTAGAAAGGAGAGGGGCGAACTTTATTCGTTAAAATTGGTTCCAAAAAATAAAAATTAGACTATTTCGAAATGGAGGTAAACTATGAACAAGAAGAAAATAGGACAGCAAATATATTCTTTGGTTCTGATTTTTTTGCTGTTCTTACAATCATCAGCTCAAGTTGTAGGAGCCGTTACATCTAGCTCCAGTGCGGCCGATGATTCGACAGAGGTTCAACTTCTAGGGGCAACTCAAGAAGCTGCTGGATCACGGAACATTGACCTGAAGCTTTCATTAAATAATTCAACAGATGAAAGTATTCATAAGGAAGTTTCAGTATCTGTTTCTAACAATCAGCAACTGAAAGATACGAGCAATTCTAATATTCTTGATGCCAATCAAAAAGTTGTCGGGAAATATACCTATTCGGCCGACAAATTACAGTTAGAGATTTTAGGCAATGTTTCTGGAACAGCGACTATCCAACTAAGTCTCACGGATGCTTCATCCTTAGAAGGATCTGTCAACTTTTCAATGGATAGTCAAAATGTTGTTGCAAAATTGACTGATACTATTGCGAAAACAAAAGCTGATAAACCTTCGACCGATGCTAGCAGCAATGTTGCTCCTAGTGTTGCGCCGAAGAGCCAAACTGTAAAGACAGTTTCTGAGAGTACTGAGGGCAATGATATTTCAAAGTATTTGCCAGATGACTCCAAAGGGACAATCATTACTGGAGCACAGATTGAATTTACAGATGACAAGGGTAATAAAGTTGACCCTACACAGGTGACCAAAGATACTAATCTTAATTTTCAATATACATGGGCAATTCCGGATGAGCTGAAAGATGGGTATCAGCTTAAAGATGGTGACTATTTCTCATTTAAGTTACCCGAAGGAATTACCTATAAACCAGGTACGGGAACTCTTGGTGACTATGGAACTTATAGCATAGCTGCTGATGGCACAGTTAAGTTCATCTTTAATAGCAATGTTGAAAACGTGAACCACATTGAAGGGACATTTGGTTATACTTCTACCATCAGCAGTGATTCATCGTCTGGCAAAGAAAACATTGTGATTGACACGACTACCGGGCCGGTAACGATACCAATTGTTGTTCAGCCATCAGGTGGCAACGACATCGCAAAGACTGGTCAACTAACTGGCGCTAACACATCTGGAAATAACCCAACCGGAATCACGTGGAATGTCACGATTAATACTAATGGTCAAGAACTCAAGAATGCGACGATTTCTGATCCAATGCCAAGTGACACTACCAACACTGTGCCAACAACGCTGAAGTCAGTTGTTGTGTATCCTTTGACGATTGATTTGGATGGTAACGTGACCAAAACAGGTGATCCCCTTAAAGAGGGTACGGATTACAACGTCGAAAATGGAAAAATCACGTTTATTGGTGCATACGCAGATACCTATCAGGCCTTCAAGATTGAATACACTAGCGATATTGATTCGAGTAAATTGCCAGATAATGGTGGGAAATTAACCTTTACGAACAAGGCTACCTTAACTAATAATGGTAAAGAAATTCCAGCTAGTGCGACCGTCAACGCGAACTACGGGAAACTTCTGAACAAGATTTTTGATGGTCAGGATAATAATGGCAGTCAAAAGTACAATTGGCATATTGACTACAATTATGGTGAAAAGGCACTTCCTGCCAATACTAAATTGGTAGATACGTTATCAAAGGGCCAAACATTCCCGGAAGACAATAAGCTTTCATTAGTTGATGAGGCCGGTACGCCTCTCAGTACTGATGACTATAAAGTAACTTACAATTCTGATAGAACTGAAATGACTATTGTTTTCCCAAATGGGCTGAACAAGGGAGTCAAGATTTCATATCAGTCGCAAGTAACAAGTCCGATAACCGATGACGGAGAAAAAATTAGCAACTCGGTAACTAGCAACGACCAGACTTTGAATTCTGGAGATCATTCAGTTGGCCAGCAGGGGCTAACTAAGTCTCTAGGGGCCGTTGATTACAACACCAAGAATGTTACGTGGAACTTTGATATCAATATGGCCCGTCAAGATATGAGCAATTGGTCAATGACCGATCCAGTCCCGGATGGGTTGACCGTAGACTATGGTTCCTTTGTTTTAAAAGACAAAGATCATAATACAACTCTCAGTGAAGGAACGGACTATGTGATTAGCAAGCAGGGAAATGGTTTTACCATATCCTTTGCTAATACTTTAAAGGAACATGCCACAAGTTGGTATACACTAAGTTATAAAACAGCCTTTGAAACAAATAGCCTTCCAGATGGGGGCAAGTGGACTAACACTGCTACGGCGACTTGGACTGACAAAGACGGTGACGATCATACAAATAAGGGACAGGCAGACTTCACTCCTAAAACTGAGTTTAAAAATGATGGAAGCAAGTCAGGAAGTTACAACGCCGTTTCAAAACAAATTACTTGGACGGTGGTTGCTAACTATAATCAACGTAAACTTAGCAACGCTTCTATCACTGATCCAATCATTGGTGACCAAGACTATATAGCAGATAGTGCCAAGCTGTATGAGGCTTCTATTGACACAAATGGCTCATATGTTTTGGGTACACAAGTTGCTTCCGCTAATATTTCCTTTGACAGTACTAAGAAACAGCTTACTGCTAAATTACCAGATGATAGTTCTAAAGCTTATGTATTGACTTACCAGACTAGTCTCTCTGGTAAGGTCATTGATCAAAAGTCGTATGACAATACAGCGACCTATACAAATAACAAAAAATCTAGTGATTTGACAGCTCAGGTGTCGGTACCCAATAGTGGCAATGTTCTGGATAAGACTGGCAAACAGGATCCAACGAACTCTGCTTATGCATTGTGGACGATATGGGTCAATAAAGCACAGTCAACTTTCAGCGATGCAGTTGTTACCGATGAGCCTTCTGACAATCAAATTATTGACGAAAGCTCTATTGTGATCTATCCAGGGAAGGCCGCTTCTGATGGTAGCTTTACTGAAGACACGAGTAACCCATTGGTGCTTGGTAAGGATTACTCTGTGGACCTGCAAACTGATAGTGTAACTGGTAAGCAAACGATGAAGATTTCCTTTGCAAAGGAAATTAGTTCGGCGTACTCGATTCATTATCGCTCATTGATCAATTCATCAAAGATTAATGATACGTTGACAAATACAGCTTCGATATCAGGCAAAGGCGAAAAAGATGTCGATAACAATACCAGTGGATCGACGGCAATAGTAAACAATAGCGGGTCGGCAACTGGTAAGAACACTAATCTTGTTCTTACGAAAAGTGATGCTGACACCAAAAAGTCAATTGCTGGAGCTTCTTTTGAACTTTGGTCAGATGTTTCCGGACAAAAAGGGCAGAAGCTTCGTACAGGGACGACAGATGCTGCAGGCAGTATCACATGGAATAATCTTAAATCTGGAAAATACATTTTAGTTGAAACAAAGGCCCCAGATGGTTATGTGATTTCTACCAGTTTGGCAAATGGGAAAGAAATCAATCTTCAGTATAGTGATGCAGATACTGATAATAATGTCTCGATTTCTGCCACTAATCAAAAGGGCAAGGTCACGATTGAAAAATCTGATGCTGATAACTCAAGTCCTTTAGCTGGAGCAATATTTGATCTTTATAAGAAAGACGGGACTAAGGTTGCTTCGAATCTTAAGACGGGATTAGATGGCACTGTAAGTTATACCGGTCTTAATGCTGGAGACTATTATATTGTCGAAACAAAGGCTCCTGATGGATATAAGCTAGATGATACTCAGCATGCCTTTACAATTAATGGAGATAATATTCAATTAAAAGTTCCAGTTACAAATGATAAAACATTAGGGGGCGCTCTTCTAACAAAGACAGATAGTGATACTGGTAAAGTACTTTCTGGTGCGGTGTTTGATCTTTATAAGCAGGACGGCACTAAGCTTGCCAGTGATTTGACGACAGATGCTAAGGGTCAAATCAAGGTCAATGATCTGAAGCCGGGCGACTACTACTTTATCGAAACAGCAGCGCCAGCTGGATATGAACTAAATGACAGTAAGCTGAACTTCACGGTTGAGTTACAAACAACAACCAAGGTTGCGACCGTTTCCGCAAGGAATGCCGAGAAGACTGGCTCAGTTGTTTTGAATAAAACGGATAGTGATACTGGTAAAGTTCTTGCCGGTGCGGTATTCGATCTTTATAAGCAGGACGGCACAAAGCTTGCTAGTGGTTTGACGACAGATGCTAAAGGCCAGGTCCAAGTCAATGACTTGAAGCCAGGCAACTACTACTTTGTCGAAACAGCAGCGCCAGCTGGATACGAACTAAATGACAGTAAGCTGAATTTCACCGTTGAATTACAAACAACGACTAAGGTTGCGACCGTTGCCGCAACGAATGGTCAGAAGACTGGTTCCGTTGTCTTGAACAAGACAGACGGCGATACTGGTAAAGCTCTTTCCGGCGCGGTGTTCGATCTGTATAAGAAGGACGGCACAAAGCTTGCTAGTGGTTTGATGACAGACGCTAAGGGTCAAATCAAGGTTAATGACTTGAAGCCAGGTGACTACTACTTTGTCGAAACAGCAGCACCAGCTGGCTATGAATTGAATGACAGTAAATTGAACTTCACGGTTGAATTCCAGGCAACGACCAAGGTTGCGACTGTTGCCGCAACTAATGCCGAGAAGACCGGCTCAGTTGTCTTGAACAAGACAGACGGCGATACTGGTAAAGCTCTTTCCGGTGCGGTATTTGATCTGTATAAGAAGGACGGCACAAAGCTTGTTAGTGGTTTGACGACAGATGCTAAGGGTCAGATCCAAGTCAATGACTTGAAACCAGGTGACTACTACTTTGTCGAAACAGCAGCGCCAGCTGGCTATGAATTGAATGATAGTAAGCTGAACTTCACGGTCGAGTTACAAACCACAACCAAGGTTGCGACCGTTTCTGCAACTAATGCTGAGAAGACGGGTTCAGTTGTCTTGAACAAAACAGATAGTGATACTGGTAAAGCTCTTTCTGGAGCAGTATTCGATCTGTATAAGAAAGATGGCACTAAGCTTGCTAGTGGTTTGACCACAGATGCTAAAGGTCAGATCCAAGTCAATGACTTGAAGCCAGGTGACTACTACTTTGTCGAAACAGCAGCGCCAGCTGGCTATGAACTAAATGATAGTAAGCTGAACTTCACGGTTGAATTACAAACCACAACCAAGGTTGCGACCGTCTCCGCAACAAATGCTCAGAAGACGGGTTCAGTTGTCTTGAACAAAACGGATAGTGATACTGGTAAAGCTCTTTCCGGTGCGGTATTCGATCTTTATAAGAAAGACGGCACTAAGCTTGCTAGCGGTTTGACGACAGATGCTAAGGGTCAGATCCAAGTCAATGATTTGAAGCCAGGTGACTACTACTTTGTCGAAACAGCAGCGCCAGCTGGCTATGAACTAAATGATAGTAAGCTGAACTTCACCGTTGAGTTACAAACCACAACCAAGGTTGCGACCGTTTCTGCAACAAATGCCGAGAAGACCGGCTCAGTTGTTTTGAACAAGACAGACGGTGATACTGGTAAAGCTCTTTCCGGTGCAGTATTCGATCTGTATAAGAAGGATGGCACTAAGCTTGCTAGTGGTTTGACCACAGATGCTAAAGGTCAGATCCAAGTCAATGATTTGAAGCCAGGTGACTACTACTTTGTCGAAACAGCAGCGCCAGCTGGTTATGAATTGAATGACAGTAAGCTGAACTTCACGGTTGAATTACAAACAACTACTAAAGTTGCCACCGTTTCTGCAACAAATGCCGAGAAGACCGGCTCAGTTGTTTTGAACAAGACAGATGGCGATACTGGGAAAGCTCTTGCCGGTGCAGTATTCGATCTGTATAAGCAGGATGGCACTAAGATCGCTGGCGATTTGACCACAGATGCTAAAGGCCAGATCCAAGTCAATGATTTGAAGCCAGGTGACTACTACTTTGTTGAAACAGCAGCACCAGCTGGTTATAAACTGAGTAACGACAAAATATCGTTTACGATCAAGCTTCAACTCAGTAATGAATCGGCTGTGGTTGTGGCGAAGAACTTTAAGAAGAGTACACCACCAAACACCAATGACAATCACGGCAATGGCCAAAAAATGCCAAATACAGGAGATGTCAATAACGTGGGTATGACACTGATTGGGATACTTTCGGTTCTTGGTTTAATCGTTTATAGCTTCTTCAAACCTTACAGACGAGAACGTCAATAAGGTATATGTCACAAATTTCGATACTGAATACTTTTGTAGCGAGACGATGCGACATGAATGAGTATTAGAAAACCAGGTTCATCGGAGACGACTTTCCATAGTGGAAGCCGTCTTTTTTGATGCTTCATTTTTATTGAATGATTTGTATCCAATAGCATAAAAAAAGCGTGTCAAAAGTCGACACGCTCGAAGTAATGGCGTTAACAGTAAGCTATGGGTTTCTTAAGAATTCGACGTACTTCCATCACTTCTAAACAAAGTATGACAAAACTGCTTGCTAATGAATACTTAATGACATGAAATAAACACTGTATGAGTTTGGACACTAAAAAGTTCTTCGACTTACTCGGTTGAATTTGTTTTAAAAACCCTAGGCGATTTGAATGCCAGCCTCTAAGGTGTTATCCAATTTATAGATTCGTTCAACATCAATGACCACTACGCCAGCGCGTGGGAAACGGTCAAAAATGTTAGTTTGATCTAAAATATGATTAGCAAAATCATCTTTTTCATGAATATGAGCCGTTCCCTCAAAGCGAAATCCCTGTTGAGCGCCTCTATCAGCAACCGCAACCGCTGCCAAATGGTTGCTCGAGAGATTATCATAGGCTTGCCTGAAGGTATGCTCAAAGTAGATTAAATGTGAGTCATCTAAGACATGTAGTGAGCCCTTGGGACCAACTTGAGGTTTGCCATCTATTCCTGTTGTTGCTAGGAAGGGGAGCTGACTCTTTAACATATTCTTCATTTCTTCTGTAAGATTTACCATTTAATTTTCTCCGATCAACACGACATTACGCTTACCGATTACTTTTAGTAAGTATATTGCCGATATTCTGTTTTGTCAATATCCTATTTTGTCAATCCTATGTCCCCAGATGAACACCGCAGACTAGGATCGCTGAAAGGTTAACAAGATCCTTTTGCTTGTTAGATTAGTTAGGCAAACGTGTTTATATCCTTGGTCATACTCAGGATAGATGGGCATTGTGAGTGCAACAGGACTTAGTTGCTTGTATGCTACGCAATGTTGGCCTTGATACAGAGGATCACACTGTTTCTGATCTAGATGATAACCTCGTTTTTCCATTTCACGACGCTGTCCCAATAATTGTTGTCCTGGGAGTTTGTCGAATTAAGTCTTGATGCCACAAACACACGCTACGGCTTCTTTTCTTGCAAACTGATCTTAGTATTTAGGGCAGTTGCATGATTACGGAATTGAACCATTTTATAATGAATCGGCTTTTCTATAAATCTATAGAAAGTGCAGGTAATGGCATTTTCTCCAGATTGGATTGTCTAATCAATTTAATTGATTTTTTTGGTGTGTTTGATTATATTGCTTTTGCAAAGGTACAATATACCTTTTCTCTGCTGCCTTGCGAGCAGCGATGGCATCCTCCATATGAACATATACATGATTTAGGACAAGATGGCCTTGAAAGTACAGCCTTGCGACCCACTTTTGAGCAGTTTTATCCCAACTAACTCCGATAACGCCAGATTTGTTATTGGACCGTTTAAGTGTAGAAGCAACTAAATTTGTTCGATTGATTAGTTGAAAATTCTTGGGATTGCCCATGTATTTTTTAGTCTGGTTATTAGCTTTTATGTTTAATCTGCTTATTTCTGATCGCAAACACCCACAACTGCGAGTGAATCCTTTCTGAAGTCGTTGACTGTCAACAATACATTTATTTCCACATTGACATTGACAGAGCCAAAGCGCGTTTCCATTAGAACTGCTTCCAAAAAAACTAATGACTGTGAGTCGGCCAAACGTTTGATTGGCCAAATCGATACGCTTTTGCATACTAATTCCCCCGTTTGATAAGAAGGCACTTAAAGAGTTGCTTTCAATTGATCTAATCGCCATTGGCACCATGAAATAAAGGCTAATTCGTCAATCTTTGGAATGCCATAGGTTATAGCATACGTTAACTTTTGAGTGGTAAGTAGTTGATCATAGGGTTTGCTAATAATACCAACCACAAGGATATCGACATTTTTGTCAATCCCGTTGACAGGTTTTGCTCCTAGAATAGTTGCTAACTGTTGTGCCTGGAAACGACGAAAAGATCGCAAACGGCCGGTAAAGAGAATTCGTTTGCCCCTTAAATCTATCATGATGTTTACCTCTCACTAGGGGGAACGTTTGCTAGATCTTCTGCCTGATACTTTTCGATGCGATATAAGCCTGGATTATTCACCTCGGTATTTGGGACATGAAATCGCATCTGGCCGGTCTGAAAGCAACGTTTGGAGCGTTGCGAATACTGACTGAGCGGAGAAGTTGGTGATCGATGCACCACGAACAGACCGA
>NZ_BAAIHN010000055.1:0-9466 GCF_054784775.1 Lacticaseibacillus boliensis | reverse complement strand
TCAGAGCGACCAGGAAATTGAGACTTACATTGAACAACTGAATAATCGACCACGCAAGGTCTTAGGCTGGAAGACGCCATCAGAAGTCTTCATGGGTAAAAAGTTGCACTTGAGTTGACAATTCGTCATCTAAAAAGGGTCTAGCATCTCCAGTGTTGATTACTACCAACACCAAAAATTCTAGACCCCGTAAAGTCCGCGCCCGTGACACTGCTACGCAAGCAGAATAACGACAAGACCCGGCACGACCCATGCGCATGCTTGCGTGGAGGCCGTGTCGGGTCTTTTGTCAGATACCGTCAGTGATAAACCAATTGTTGCTTTGCTTAGATAGGGTCAGGGTGTATTGCGAGACTTGGCTCATATCATTGTCAGTGTCGAGATACTTCACTGATAAGGTGACGGTCAGGCTGTTCTTAGTCTTCTTAAAGACTGGATCTAGAAGTTCCACGAACTTAAGGTTGCGTTCGATTGGTCGCGTGCCGTTTTTGACATAATATTTGAGTTCATTGCGATCGCTTTTCGGGTACAAGGCGAAGAACGTCTTGAGAAACTTAGTTACGTCATCGGCAGTGCTGCTAGCTACCGTGTTATCAGATTGGGTGTCTGGTAACTTGATTCGAGCTGTTGCTGGTTCCGCAGCGACGGTTGGGTTCTTGGTGACCACCATATCGCCGTTGTCATTTTGCATGACGTTGATGGTGTAGGTGCTGGTCACTGACTTCTTGTCTTTGCCCTTGGTGAGGTCTTGCTTCACCGTGAATAGTACGCGGAACGTGTCTTTGGCTGTCTTGCTCACGTCCCAGACCTTGACCTCACTCACTGTGGCTGTGGTGGAAATATCGCTCCGCACCGTATCCGCGTTCAGCGATTGCAGTTGTTCCACAAGATACGGCTGCAAGGCTTTCTGCCGCTGATCGAGGGCTTCGTGGCTCGGCTGCCACGAGTAGTAGAGCTTAGCGAAGTCGGTAGTGAATGTCGCCAAGGCGTGCGTGTCGATCACCTTGGTCTTGATCACTTGGACTTCATGCACCGTGTGGGTGTCGATAGCGGTCATGTTCTTGTAGACGCCGAAGCTGGTGCTACCGATCAATACCGCCCAGCAAAGCAGCGTGACCGGACGACGCAAGCCGGGATGTCTGATCTTAGGCGGCTTTGGGGCGGCTGGCTGTTTCTTGAACCAGCCTTTCTTTTGATTTTGATCTTTATTCAAGGTTTGTTCACCTTGTCCTTTCTTTTTTCATAGCAGCGGTAAAAGTCATCGTAAATATCGAGAAAACGCACGAACAGGCGTTGTAGTGAGATTCGCTTGTAGCCCTCATAGTCGGTTTCGATATACTGACCGAGTTCACGGTCGTTGTTGAAGTATTCTTCGGCCAAGTAGCGTTCGCGGTCGAGGATATACTTACGGTCTTCTGGTGCAAACACCTTGCCCTTGAGCCATCGATCAACGGCCACTTCATGCGCGACAGCGAGGCGATACTCGCGCCGGTGCCCATACTCCATCTCTGGCATTCGGTCAACAAAGCGGTCGAGGACGTGGCAGAGGTCGTCGGTGTTGGGCAGGCGTTGTTTGAAGAACTTGATGCGTTCCCATTCGCTTGACGCAAAGTCGAGTTCCTTGTTGCGTAGTGCGCGATTGTCACCAAATTTGAGATCGACGTGCGCCTTTTGCAGTGCGTCGTCGTAGGTGTTAGTGATGAGATCCATCCAGTCAAAATAACCGATACCGTTTTGATCCATTGTCTTCACCTACTTCTTCACACGCCCGGCGCCGATCAGGTGGGCTTGCCAGTAACTTGAGTTCAGGTCGGCATAGCCAAGCGGGTCGCCCGCATTGTACTTTTTCATGCCGCCGACATAGATACCAACGTGGGTCACGTAGTCGGCAGTGTCATAGGTTGAGTGGAAGAACACTAAGTCGCCGGGTTTGGCGGCTTTGATGTTCAGGTGTGCCGTGGCGTCGTATTGTGCTTGTGCGGTGCGGGGGAGTTTGATCCCGGCTTTGCTGTAACACCAACTGGTTAGCCCGGAACAGTCGAAGCCCGTTGTTGGCGTTGAGCCGCCGAACACATAACGAGTGCCTTGATATTTGAGCGCTTCGTCCATGATGGCTTGCACCGTTTTGTCGTCGAACTTCGCACCACCTGTGACAAGGTATTGCGAGATGACCGACACGTAGTACATGTTCCCGTAGGCATAACGCCAACCGTCTTTGGCTACTGCGTTGGTGTAGGTGACTTTCTTACCCCCAGACTTCTCTTTGGCAAACGCGGTTGCCAGTTCCAGCGTGTACTTTTTGCCGTGCTTCGCAACGTAATCAATAAAGCCGCCACCGTAGTTATAGCTTTGAATCGCAGTGTTGAGATCTACGCCCGCAGCCTTCATGCTTTTCAGTAGCGACGCGAAATACTTCACGCCTTGCTTGATGGACGCTTCGGTATCTAGTGTATTGACTGGTAGTCCCAGCGATTCACTAGCTTGCATCACGTCGCCACCCTTACCACCTGATTCAACCTGCATGATGGCGAGTATCACCATCACCTGGTCGGGGATACCGAACTCCTTGCAATACTTTTCGACTGTCAGCTTATGCTTATAGACTTCAGCGGATAAGTTCATCGCGTCGGCTGTGATCGCAGAGGCGGGCTGGTCTTCGTCATCATCAGAGGCGATGACTGCAAAAAACAGACCGCCAATCAACAGTATTGGGAATGCGGCAAGCGCTAACCAGCGCCAGAGTTTCATCGCTTCTTATGCCCCTTAGCCTTTTTGATCCGCTGTGGCTTTGGGTTGCGTGGCTTGGCTGGCTTTTCGGAAACGAGGGTCAGTGGCTTCTTGGGTCTATCCGTTGACGGAGTGAGTTCTTGGTGTGGTGTGATGGTGGGTTCTGCTTGCGGCTTCGTGGCTGGACGTGGAGGCCGAGTTGATGTTGGCTTCGTGGCAGCACGCTTAGGTTGCCCACTGGTATCAGCTTGTTCGGGCTTTGGCTTGGGAGGGGTGGCAGTTGTTGGCTTACGAGTTGGTTCAACCGGCGGCTTGGTAGCCGTTGGTTTTGGCTTTTCAGGATCAGCTTTAGGCTTGATTGCGAGCTTGCGTTCTTGCATTTGCTTACGCCGCTGCTCAAGCTGTTTGTCGCGTTCCTGCTGATTGGCCTCACGCCGCCCCTTGAAGCTGTCCTTCGCAGTTTCGGCGGCCTCCTTAGTCAGTTGCTTACCACGATGCAGACCATATAAAACGTTGGTTGGTGCGTCCTTCACCTGATCAAGGCCGCGCTTGGTCTTGTCTTTGAGCTTGTTGCCGACATCAGATACATCGGCAAGTTTCTCACCCAGTCGTTGGCTGCGTGGCTTCTTGGGTTGTTGCGGTTTGGTAGCGTCCGCAGTCTGTTCGCGTTGCGTTCCTGTCGGGAGCTGTGGTGTTCCACGCCCCTTGCCATAGCCCCGCGACAGGAAGCGTCCGGCCATTGCGCCACCCATGGCACTACCGACGAACTGTCGTAGCATGCGGTTCCCACGACGCGAGAAGCGTTGTGCGCCTTGCTGGACGTCAGAGCTGTGTAGCTGCATCATGCCCATCAGGTCGCCGAGCTTCATCCAGATACCGGCGAAGATGGTAACTTGCAGGAAGGCCACGAGGAAGAACGGTGAGGTGGCCGATAATCCGTAGACCATTGTCGATAGCGAGAACGCCATCGTGATCACCAGCGTCACGCCAACTCGTGTCATGATGGTGTTAAAAAGCTTCATAATGTTCTGCTTCATCAATCCGTTAAAGGACGGCAGCATAGCGAGTAAGAACGACACCGGTAAGAACGTCGCATAGATGATAAAGAGTATCTGGCTGAACAGCATCATTGCCGTCAGGAAGAAGACAAACAAGGTGATCGCCATGTTGAACAGGACAACAAAGGTCGTGGTACCAAGGCGATTGATCGTCATAGTTGGCGAGAGATTCTCGTTATCGTTGTCTTCAATTTCAGCCTTGACCACGTCGGTACGGGTTTTGCCTTTGTCGCCAAACGGGTTGGTTTTCATTAACGTGTTTACGCGATCCTTGCCAACGGTATCAGCGTCGCTGTCGCCAAACTGCAAAAGTGTCCACGGCTGCTTCACCTGAATTTCAAACAGAGTGTCACGGATCGCGTCGACGCCTGATTTATCGGTGGCTGTATCAGTGCCCATAATCATCTTGGAGCCAGTGTTGAGCGCGCTGGTGCTGATATCTGAACTGAACTCATTGATTTTGCTCACGTAGTCCGGGGCGTAGGCGATGAAGCTGGCTGACGTGATGAAGATCACCACAAAGTTGACGATTGCCGAGATGGCTTTGGAGGTCTCGCGTTTGATGATACCGGTGTAGGCGACATAGATGCCGACTACCAGCGTAATCATGAGGAGTAAGCCGGGGTAAAAGCCGTCAGTAGTGAAGCCGTCCTTTGACACTCCAGCCAAGAGCTGCATGTTCTTCCCAATCGCGTCAGACGTATCTTTGATGAAGTCCAGCGAGTAGGCTTGCTGAATCAGATAACCCGCAGCGTTTGACAGGTAGACCGAGAGTGTCCACAAGAAGTTGGTGATGGCATACAGGCCATAGCTCACAGACTTACCGATGCCATCGCCCCAGTTCCACGGGAGCCAGTCCCAACTCGTATCGACGAAGTAGTCGAGCTGGTAGTGCGACAACGGGTACTTGGAATATTCGTTAGAGCTGCCAGACTGATCGTCAACCAATCCCGCAGCGTGTACCGGTTGACCGCCAGCGAGCATTAGCACTAACATGAATGCCGCGACAACACCGAGGAACAGCAGTAGCTGCCGACGGTTAGCTTTCTTCATCAGCGATCACCTCCACGGGTTTCGGTGGCCGAGTGTCAAAGGCGTGGTGTAGGTGTTCAAAGATATAGTCGAAGTGCAGCACGCCGACGTGCCCCCAGATGTCTTGGAACAAGCACTCCCCATTATCGAGCGACCGGAGCCGATTCTGATTGCCTTCGTCTTCGGCATCAAGGCCAAAGAAGTTCAGCGTGTTCTTGATTTCCGTGATGTCGGTACTACGGAAAGCAAACTTCTGGGCGATATTGTTTTTCATCTTTTCGTCGAGTAAGTCGTCCGCATTTTGAGTGACGAGGTAGACCCCGGCATTCATCGAACGACCTTCACGAATCAATTTCATGGACAACGCCTTACCCTGCGCCACGTTCAAGAAAGCCCAGGCTTCGTCCAAGTCCACGATCTTGAATTGAGCGCGGTCTTGGTGAATGAAGTCAATCGCGAACGTGCTGATGATCATGAGCATAGCGACGGACAGCATTTCCGCAGTGATGTATTCTTCCTGCGTCTTGTCGGCGTCTGGCAGCACTAAGTCTGCGATTTGCACGATGTTGATCTTGCGGTCAAGGGCGATTGTCCGCCGCGCCGTACCGTCAGAGAACAGCAGCGCTGCAAAATCGTAGTCCGTGAAGGATTCGATATGATCGGCAATGTTGCGTGCGATTGGTGTGTCTTCGCGGCGGAGTTCATCAATGACTTTCAACAGTCCCGGTTCGGGCGCTTGCGTCACTGCCCGAATCGCCTTGCGCAGTGTCGGGAACCGGTCGGAATCACGACTTGAAATCCCCGTGAGGAAGGTCAGGGTATCAACGGCCAACGATTCCGAATCTTTCAAGTTGGACAAGATGATATAAGGATCAAGCAGCCCACGGTTTTGTTCCTCACTGGTCAGGTTGACGATATTGATCTCGTTTTCCATAAAGTCGAGGTTCTCCGCCCAACCGGTACGTTCTGACTTCGGATCAAGAATCAGTGTTTGTGCGCCGTAAAGTACGGCGTAGTAGACGAGCAGGTTGTTCGAGAAGGACTTCCCGCCGCCTAAGCTACCAAGAAAGGCAGCAGACAAGGCGTTGGTGACGGTGCCCTTGATGCCTTGTGCGGCAATGTCCGGTTGCAAGTAGACGTTGCGTCCGGTGTCCACGTTGTAGCCGATGTAGATACCTTCCTTTTCACCAAGTGATTGCGTTGCACCAAAGCCCAGTGAGGCGATGAAATCGCTGGTCACATATTGAATATAGTCGTTGATATAGCGCTTCGAGGCCGGGATAAACTCACCGTGCAGCCCCAGCATGTCGCCGAATGGTCGTACGAGTTTGATGTTGAGGCTGTCGTAGAAGTCGAGTAATTGGTCGGCGCGGCGTTTCATTTCGTCTTCACTACGCCCAGCCACGCGAATGACGTAGCTGATCTTGTACATCGCGTCTTTGGTCTGATCAAGATTGCTTTCAAGTTCATCGACCGAATCCAAAGCGTCGCTGACGCCGCGTGTCGTTTCGTTGCCGGACTGGTAGGCGTGTTCGTCCAAGTCCTTGAGTTCCTTCTTCTTGTTGCGTACCTTGGTCAGCGCCTTCTTGTTCGTCACGATTTCAACGTTTAAGCTGGTGTCGATTGGAAAGTCGAACTGGCTTTGTTGGAAATAAAAAATTTCACTGCCGGGAAACTCCAATTCACCAACAATGTCGGAAAGCGTCAGGTACGTCACGTAACTACTATCCAGTCCGTGGGTGATCTTGATCGAGCGTTGGTGCTGCTCAATCAGTGAGCGTGTTGGCTTGATCAGGTCATATCGCTTGAGAATTGTGTCGCGCTTGGACTTCTTGCGGGGCAAGTGGTATTCATAGTCGTCGTAATCTTGCCCCGTCATGCCGTATAAGTGCTCCAACAAGTAGCCGAAGTCGTTCTTATCGAGCGGACGAACTTTGAACCGGCGACCAATTTTTTCGGCAAGGAACTTAGCGGACTTGGCGTAACGTTCCACCTCCGCATTGTTCATGGTGAAGAAGTCACCAGCAAACGTTGTGTTGAACTCGGCGAAGAAGTCCCGAATACCCAAGGACATATCCTTGAAGATGGACTTGGCGGTAACCTCAGCGTCGTTCAGCAACAGCTTAAAACCGATGAAGAAGCGGTAGTCCACTTGGTTGTCACCGACGTTTTCGGTCAACGCTTCCGCTTGGCCGTCGATATGCTGGAAGGCGATGTCTTTCAGCGACCCCTTGACCAACTTCTTCGAGCGGTCGAGAGTGTCCCGAACACTGGCTTCGGTGGCGAGCTGCAATAAATGGAGCTTGCCATCACGATTCTGGGAGATTAGTTGGCGGAAGTTCTCATGGACTTGTTGCTTCTGTTCGGGACTTAGAAACGAGTAGTTGTACGGAATCAGTTCAAAATAGGCGTAGCACTCGCCGTCAGTGTTCCAGACGAGATTGTCTTCGATATACTTAATCGGAAATTTCATTGTGGTACCTCCAGACGTAGGTCACAGCAGTGTTCTGTTTCTCTTTCTGCGACTTCACGGGCTTACCAGCATAGGTGAGCTTTGGGGTAATGGCATAGTTGATTACCGACCGCAGGAATCCCATTGGCTTCTTGTTGTCGAAGGTCTTTTGGCTCATGAACCACGTTAGCCCGGCAGGAATGCCAACGTACTTGAGAAATGTGCCGTCAATGAATGACAGAGGCGGTAAGTCGCCCAGCAGCATGACCGCAAACAGACTGACGATGAACCATGTCATTTGCGTAAATGTGATCGGGAACGGTAGTTGCAGGTCATTGATGGCGTACAACACCTTTTCGACCGACCAGATGCTGGTGTAGGATCTGACTTTCTTCATGTGATCTCCTTTCATGGTGAGATAAAAAGGCTGACGCCTTTTGCAGCGCCAGCCCAGAGAGTTAGTCTAATAATTGGTAGATGCCATGAGGTGTTTCAACGAAACCTCCTTCAACTTCGAGGTCACGACCGACCTTGGCATAGTCGATATAGTTTTCAACTTGTGGCGGAATGTCGCCGAACCAGCCTTCGTCGGCCAGTTCTTCGGCCAACTCAGTCATGTTCGCAACGTGATAACAGGCAATGTCATCCTTGTGTGCGGCGAGTTCGATCACGTTGTCGTACCATTCGCCAATAAGCTCTTTGATAGCTGGGTAAATCTCGGTGCCTTTCAACGCTTCGACGGCTGCGGCAGCTTCGTTGATCTCGCCAATCGTTGAATACTCACTAAAGACAACGGGGCCTTCGTAGTCCTGAACCATGTATTCTTCGTACTGGTCATTCAGTCCTAATTTTTCTGCGAGTTCTTCGTTGTTGATTGGTGGCGTGAACCATGCGCCGACAATCTCGCCCTCGTTATACTTGCCAAGATTGGCAATAAAGACTTTGATGTCGTCCATCGGCTAGGCTCCCATGACGCGGTTGAACAGGTTCAACAGCACGTCCTTGACCCCAGCAGTGTTGAACACCAGCCCCACGGCGATAATCGCAATGACCAGAAAACCGATGAGCTTAGAGAATTCTCGCTTGAAGCCAAGGTAAACACCGATAATGGCAATCGCCATCAGCACCAAGCTCTGGGCGTTGGAGGTGAACCAGTTAAACAAGTTTTGTCCGAAATTCATAATAATCATCCTTTGATTTTTAGTTTTGTGACCGGGGCTCCCTTCGAGATTAACGCTGTTTTGGCGCGGTCAGCGGCGACCGGCTCATGAGTGACGAATCAGAATAGTTCAGTTTGGGTTGCGTGGTGGTGCTTGATGCGGTCAAGGGCGCGCCGCCAGTATTCTTAGCTAATTTCATAGCCGATGAAATGGCGGTCAGTGTCCATTGCGGCAATCGTGGTGGTGCCAGACCCCATACAATTATCCAGAACGATTTCGCCCGGCTGGGTGTAAGTCTTGATGAGGTAGGCAAAAAGATCGACGGGCTTTTGTGTCGGGTGCCAGCCGGTGCGATCAGACTTGTAGTTGAGTACGTCAGACGGGTAGTTAGTCCACTCTTGCGTGTACGTGTCGGGCGCATTCCGCGGGTGTAACTGATTTGAGTTCTCGTACTTACGCGAGTTGACGGTTTTGTTATAGGGGAGCAGCCCTTGGGGGAAGTAGTTCATGCCTTTGGTATCAGGAGAGTTGCCAAAATTGGCCGTGCCCGCTTTTGAGAAGACGAGAATCTCCTCGAACCGGGATAGCGGGCGGTTCTTAGCATTGACGAAGTTGGTGACGGTATTCTTGATCCAGACCCACTTGTAGCGATACAAGGCTGGGTTTGATTGCACTAAGTCCGCAGAGAACCGTTCAGTTGCGGTTAGCACAATCGCGCCTTGGGGTTTGATGAGCCGTTCGTATTGACCCCAGAGGTATTCAAACGGGATCACCTTGTCCCAAGCGTTGGCTGTGGTGCCATACGGCAAGTCGCATAGGATCATGTCAATGGAGGCTGTCGGTAAGTCCGCCATGCCTTCCAGACACTCGCGATTGTAGATGACGTCTAGTTCGATTGCGTTGATACTCCCCTGGATTATTCATAGAATTTCAAAAAAGCAGCGCAATCCCATGATTCACACGGGACTGCGCTGCTTTGGTGTTTCACCCATTGGGTGCGCCTATATGCTAAGGTTGAGTCGACGAAAACCATCACG
>NZ_BAAIHN010000054.1:0-9642 GCF_054784775.1 Lacticaseibacillus boliensis | reverse complement strand
TCGGTCTGTTCGTGGTGCATCGATCACCAACTTCTCCGCTCAGTCAGTATTCGCAACGCTCCAAACGTTGCTTTCAGACCGGCCAGATGCGATTTCATGTCCCAAATACCGAGGTGAATAATCCAGGCTGTCATATAATAAATGCATACGGAATCCTGGTTTTCAGACATTTCCCGTGCATTTACGAAATTGACTTGGAGGTTTTATCCATGTTTTATCGTCAAAGTCCCCACCAACTCTCTTTTGAATCCTTTGGTTGCGGTCTGAGCACACCACTCAGTCCAGACAACGAGTGGGTGCGCTTGGCTGATATTTTCCCGTGGAAAGAACTGGATGAGGCATACCAATTGGAGTTTTCCAAGAAAAGTACCGGGCGAGCGGCGAAGCCATTTCGGATGCTTTATGGGGCTGGCCTGATTCAAAATCGAATGAGACTAACTGATCGCGGTGTCGTTGACGCCATTCGAGACACGCCGGCTTATCAGTATTTCATCGGACTTTCAGAGTATCGTGCTGAGAAACCTTTCGCTTACACCAGCTTGTGTACCTTCCGCAAGCGGATCGCAGACATCTCTGAACTGGTCAGAAACATTATCAACGATTGGCTTCGCGCCAAGATCGAAGCGGTGGTGCCATTCAAAGTTGACGTCATGATCACGGATGCCACAGCGATTCCGGTGAAGATCCGTTATCCCCAAGATACATCGCTGCTCAATCAAGCCCGCCAGAATCTTGAAGACATGGCCATTGACATGGCGCATCAACTGAATGTTCCTAACCCACGCATGTACAAGCGTGAGGTCAAACAAGTTTGGACGGCCTTTTCAAGGCATCCAAAGAGCCAAAAGCAATCTGTTCACAAGCAAGTCAAGGCCCAACTTCAATACGTCCGCCGTGATCTGCGCTACATCAACGAATTCATCGATGCAGGGGCGATCCTAACCGCCAAACAAGCAATACGCTTGGGTGTCATCCGGATCTTGTTTGACCAACAGTGGTACATGTTTGCACACAAGATCCACCATGTCGCAGACCGGATTGTTAGTCTCCAACAACCATACATTCGACCGATTCAGCGTGGTAAGGCGAAAGCTAAAGTTGAGTTCGGAGCTAAGATTGACGCTTCGTTGAGTGAAGGTATCGTTGATATTGAGCGCTTTGAATTTAGCGCCTTCAATGAAAGTAAGGACTTTGAAGCGACCTTGGATCATTACTTCGATTTGCATGGCCATTACCCAGATGAGGTGCTGGCAGATACGCTTTATCGCAACCGCGACAATCGAAAATTGTGTACGGATCTAGGCATCACCCTTTGCGGACCTAAACTGGGCGCAAAGCCAAAGCATGTCGGTGCCAAGAAACGCCGACAGGATACGGATGCAGAGAACCGTCGTGGTGCCATTGAACGCCGATTTGCCTTTCTCAAAGGGTCAGTAGGCCTGGACTTAGTTAATACCCGAACAGCTGAGTCATTGGCCGTCAAGATCGATCAGGCAATGGTATTAAGCAATGCCCTGACGTTCTTGCGGGTGTTTGCTATACCAATTTTGATTTCAACCACGAACGAAGGGCAAACCTATCGTTTCTGGTACAAATTTACTACTAGCATCAATAATATGGCAGCCTAGTTGAACAGCCACTATTTAGAAGGGCAAAAACTGTTTGCCAATATTGCACATGAATTTAATAAAAAACATGGTGATGATGACGCCGACGTTGACTATCTGCTTAAATTTATTGATGTAGCAAACCAAGCTCTGGATGTGCCACTATCTTTGGAAAATTCGGTAGACGGTGTGGTATGCGATTACTTCGTTAAATCCGTTGAGATGAAACTATCGAAGATGTGACATTCGAGTTTTTACTATTCACACCCTGAGATAAAATACTCAGTTTTGAATTGCTACTATTTAGTTGATTTCAACGCCGCCTATCGAGGTGCGATGAATCTTAATGAGTGCTGTAGCGCTGTGATGCTGATACTCTTGCATGCCGTCACGATGTATCTGTAATCCACAACAGGGAGGCTACCGAATAGTAACAGCAGTGAGTAGATTGATTGGAGAGTTACAATGGTCGACATCTATTACTGTGTCGGCCTTTTTTGGTTTCCAAACCGATATTATGACCGCAGTCAATGGTGTGGGTATTTCCTTTTCAGAGAGCGTCGGAATAGAATTATCATTCATAAATCTCGCGATCTATATTGCGGATGGTCATATTGATATGCGCTATATCGGCGCGTAAAGCCGATAACATTAAGAGTTTGTTACAGTACCAGCTTTTGTTTCAAAACGTGTTCCACAAACTGTCTGTATATGTTGAGAGCGAAAGTTCTCGCAGACCTTCCGGAGGGGTCTTGCAACGTACGCCGCCGTGCGCGGCGTGCAGCGCGAAAGCCGCTAGCGCGAGCGGCGGCGGTCGGCGTTAGCCGGCCGCCACAAGCCCCCGGTCTCTAATAGGGGGGCAAATATTAGAGACAAAATACACGTAAGTAGGACGAAAGCGCCGGTGGCAAGCCACTTTGCGTAAGCAGAAAGAAGGCTTTGCTGTCAGGTCGCTTCGAAAGGAGCTAACATGCTGAAAGATTTGAACTTAGTCGGCGGGATGACGAATACCGACTGGCTAAACCAGTTTCATGATGAGATGCGCACGCACAAGATCACTCAGGGCCAATTAGCGAAGACGGCTGATTACAGTCGATCGCATTTGAACCAGCTGCTGACGGGAAACAAGCCGATTAACCAACAAGCGCGGTTGCGATTGACGTTGGCACTGCGGTCGTTGACCGGCCAGAACAACGTTGACGTCTGTATTGATTACTTGGGCGTTACCTTCAAGTCGCACGACTATGAAGAACTGGTGACCGAACTGTTCCAGATTAACCTGAATCACTTTAATCTCAAAGAAGGGGCGCGATACGGGTACGCGGCGACCTTCAAATGTGGTGAAATCGATGTGTTGCTGTCGCCGTATCAAGATGTGAATGCAGACGGTTATGATCCAAGCGAAGACAGTGGCACAATGATTGAACTGAAGGGCCAAGGCTGCCGCTATGTTGAATCGTATTTGCGCCAGCAGAATCGCACCTGGTACGACTTCCTAGAGACGTGCATTGCGCTTGACGGTCATTTCACCCGAGTTGACCTCGCCATCAATGATCGCAATGGCTTGCTTGACGTACCAACCTTGATTGAGAAGTGTGACCGTGATGAATTCACCTCACGTTTTCATGGTTTCCGAGATAATCGCACCAAGCAGTGGAAGGTATCGGGCAGAACCTTGTATCTGGGGTCGCCGCAAAGTGAAGTGTACTTCTGTATTTACGACAAGGCTTTTGAGCAACACCAGAAGCACCCTGAGATTGCGATTGAAGATCAGCCGATACGGACACGCTTTGAAGTCCGGTTACGTCGCAAGCGCGCCGCTGCGGCAATTAAGAATTTGTTGGCAGAGCATGATCCAGAGAAAGTTGTGTTCGGCATCATCAATCGCTACCTGCGTTTTTTGACGCCGAGTCACAAAGCGAAGAGTCAGTGGGCGACAGATCCGCGCTGGGATGCTTTCATCGGCAATTATCGCGACAAGCTGCGACTTTCTACCAATCCTGAACCATTGAGTTACGCGCACATTACCCGTTGGCTCAAGAAGCAGGTCGCGCCGTCGCTGAAGATGTTGCAGCTGATTGATCAGTACAATGGCACTACTGAGCTGAAGGCGATTATTGACGGCGGCAAGTTGACGCAACGCCACTGGGACTTGATTCACCACTATCAGCATCACCGCAACGGCGTTTTGACGGATTCAGAACCGAGTGAGACATCAAAAAAGAGCGACTATGCCGACCAAAGCAAGTAGTCACCCTTCACAGATAAGATTTGGGTCCTATCTGGTTTGATTATCTCACTTCAATCAATGAGAAGGAAGTGACGTAATTGGATAAGAGTTTTGTCTGCTATCAAGATCTGATGGCATTAGGTTTTAAGCAGCACACCGCGCGCAATATTATTAGACAAGCGAAGCAAAGGATGGTACAAAAGGGTTATCCCTTGTATCTCAACCGAAACTTAGGGCGCGTGCCGCGTTCTGTCGTTGAGTCCATTCTCGGGTCACCGATGAATGGAGCTGTTGAGAATGAGTAAAACCAAATATCCAGGCGTATTCATAGACGCCAAAGGTAACTTCTACTATGAAACCGAGTTGGGCACCGATAAGATGAGTGGCAAGCGCGTCCGCAAGAAAGGGCGGAAGGACAGTCAAGGAATGCCATTCAACACTGCGTTTGCGGCGAACAAGGAACTTACGCGGGTGAAGCGTGAATATCATGAGGCGCATGGGTTTACGAACTTTCGCATGACCTACCGCCAGTTCATGAAAGACGCGTATATCCCAGCGTACAAAACCGACGTGGAGGAAAGCACCTTCGCTGTCCGTAATCGCAGCTTTGATATCTGTATCGCCCGCTTTGGCGACCAGCTGTTGCGCGATATCGATATCACCGACGTGCAGAACTTCCGCACGTGGCTGCTCACGGATGAAAAAGACGGCGGTGCGGGCTACTCGCAAGGCTATGCTGGTTTGGTGTTCGGCTGCTTCCGCAAGTCCCTTGACCATGCGGTGCAGATGCAGTACCTGTCCAGCAATGTGTCGAAGCGGGTCAAGGCGATTCCTAAGGCCAAAAGCAGCGTGCCGTTCTGGACGAAAGCTGAGTTTGAACAAGTCATCGCGCAAATCTGCATTGATGACATTTACGGTCACCTGAACTTCGTGATGTTGTGGCTGTACTTCCTGACTGGCGTGCGCGTCAACGAAGGCACGGCGCTGTGGTGGCGAGATGTTGATCTCGCCAAGAAGCAGCTACACGTTGACCACATGCTGGTGATGAAGAACCGGCATGACTGGGAGCGCCACGACTACACGAAGACAGACAGCGGCAAGCGCATCTTGACGCTTGATGATGACACCGTGGCAATTCTACGGCGCTGGCGCGAGGCGCAGCAGAGTTTCGGTCTGGGTGGGGTAGATGATTTCGTCATGACCTACGATGGCTTGCCGATGACCAAGTCCACGATCTCGAGGATTATCCACCGCTACGCCAAGTTGGCGCAGGTGCACCCAGTCGAAGGCAAAGGGCTGCGCCACAGTCATGCGTCGTATCTCATCAATGAGTTCAACGTCTCCGTACTGGTGTTGTCCAAGCGCTTAGGCCATTCGTCACCTGAGATCACGCTGAAGCACTACTCGCACTTATGGGGCGGACTGGATGCAGATATCGCCGAACAGATTGCGGGGAACATCACGATCAAGACGGCGGGTCAGAATCAGGTGCGGTTCGTGGGGAATCAGGCGGTAAAGTACGATCAACTAAGCCCCGCCAAACTCCCCGCCAAAACAGTGGCTGAGGCATAGAAACCTAGTGATGACGCGGGATAGCGCCGCTGAAGATACGCTCGAATGGGAATAGACAGAATTCGCTTATAAACATTGACATATCAACGTTTTGATGACTGACTACCCCGCTCGTGCAACTATCGTGCAACTTCTGGTGCAAGTCCAGCGGTAACACCGTTGTTTTGAACCTGCGCCACGTCTGATTTAGCGGTCGAAATTTCGACTAGACCATTCAGCCGTTTGGCGGCCTCAAAGTTCATATTCGGGTATAAATGCCCGTAAGTTCCGAGCGTCGTCTGAATATCTTCGTGGCCGAGGCGTTCTTTAATCACCAGTGGGTTCTCACCCAGACTGATCAATAGCGAAGCATGTGAATGCCGTAAAGCATGAACGCGGATGCGATGGACTCCTGCCAGAGCTGCATGCCGCTTGATGATTCGCATGACCAGATCCCGGCGAGTAGGAACGCCGTTGAACGATAGAACAAAATCAGTTTTACACTCAAGCGCTTGTGCTTTCTTCCAATCGGAGAGAAGCTCAAGCGTTTTTGCATCCAGTGGAATCGTGCGATTGCTGGCTTTGGTCTTCGGTGTGGAGAAGGAGTAGTTCGTGTAGCTGCGTAACCACAGCGTCTTGTTGATCCGAACTGTGCCTTCCTCAAAGTCGATGTCGTCCCATTGCAGGGCGGTTGCTTCACCAATGCGCATACCAGTCATAAACAGAAACCAGAGAGTGAAGAAGCAGAAGTGCTGGTAGAAGTCTTCGATATAGAAGGTCTTAATGACCGCCTCGAATTCTTCCTTCGTCCAGAAGTCCACTTGGTTCTTCACTTTCTTAACGTTGCCGACGGTCTTGGTGGGGTTCTCATTCATGAAGCCGAGTACAATGGCTCGTTGAAAGACGCGTGATAGCATGCATTGGACTAAGCGAGTGTAACTTTTACTTACTTGACAGGTCATTTGGTTCTGCCATTTCTGTATGTCCACCGGCTTAATCTTGTCCATGTACATGTGCTCAAACATCTTGAAGTGCTTCAAACTGGAACGCCGACTGTCGTAGGTTTGCGGCTTCACTTGGTTCTTGTACCACGGAAGAAAGAATTCTTCCCAGAATTGTTTGAATTGAATGTGTTGTTGGTCACGTTCCGCGACAACTTTCTCTACACTGCCACCGACCATTTCCTTGTAGGCTTTGCGTGCATCACGACGTGTCGTGAAGCCACCAACCTGCTTCTGGATCTTCTCGCCTGTTTTAGGGTCAACACCGAGGTAGGCGCGGAAGTAGAAAGTACCATTCTTGCGTGTTTTGATTGGGTCTTTAGTTGTAGCCATGTTTTATTTCTCCTTTGTTGCTTCGGAGTGCATGGTTTTGGCGAGTTCCGCCAACGTGCGCGTGCTAATTTGGAGACCCAGTATTTCTTCAACAGCAGTTACCGGTACGCGTCCGAGCTTCGGGCTTTTGTAGTAGGCAACACCTTTGCGTACCATCAGCAGCTTAGCGCGTCTAATAATGTCCTGTGCGCGTGAGGCACCATACCCAAGAGCAACCAGTTCGTGTTTCGTCATCGTGATCACGTGAACCATATTCTTCTCCTTTCCGGGGAGCACGGATCGTACCGATGCTCCAGTCTACCATCCAAAAGTTACGTGCAACAATACCCGGTGCAAAAAACAATACGTGTTTCGTCATCATTCAGCCCGGTTCCAACCGGCTATCGAGGATTTTAAAGAGAGCCTCTCTCCCTTGTTTCGTCAGGGTGACGTGCAAGTATCCAGCCTACTGGTTAATCGCTCGCTCGTGAGAGGTCATGGCGTTGTGAGGCCTACGTTGCTGAACGATGCCATTCAGTTGTCAAAGAACGTTGGCGGGAAAATAAAAACCCGCTTCGTATATACAGACAACGAAAGCGGGTTGAAATGAAAGAGATGGCGAAAAAAGTTTATGTTTTTTTCTGACCGATTTTTTTTGAAGACATTGCAAGGTGCTTCTCAACATCGAAACACTTTGCAATGTAAATCAGTTTGATTTGAAGCTCTTGCCTCAAATCCGGATCAATATGCCGGTGCCCGTATCTGGCCTCGTAGTCAATAACACGACCAAATAATTCAAGCAAGAGCGTAATAGCGTTGTTGTCGTCCTCCTGAACTGCTAAAATAACCGGTACTAGGTTATCAATCTCTGAGTAATGCATCGAATATGCCTCCGCATCCATTACAGGTTTGTGTATGCTACCCGAATTCGTTTTAGTGCACGCTGACGCCGATAATTAATTGCTTGACTTGTTTTGCCACTACGGTTGCCAATTTCGACGTCGTTGAGTTCGCCATAATAATATTGATGCAAGACCGTTTTATCTGTCGAAGAAAGGGTGGAAACTGCTCTTGATAATTTCTCACTTTCGATGAAGTCTTCAAGATGCTCGATTTCCTCATCGGTCAACCTGAATTCATCGAGATGATAGGAATCTTCGATTTCTTCCAGTAGCCAGGCCTCCAGTGGTATTTCCTTGATTTGCCGAAGAGAGGCCTTATACCGATTGATTCGTTCATTTTTGAGGGCTTGTTGTACATAGCGAATAAACATTCGCGTCACTTCTTGCTCACTACTCATTGGGTTATCCTCCTCGTCTGATTTATTGGGCTACATAATTCCAGACAAATTTTCTGGTCACTTATGAAAGCGATTTCTAAATATTTCTTTGACGAATTACCTGAATTACCTGATGGAGAATTGCTGCACGAAAAAAATCGACCGGTAGCAGTGAATGCATACAGGTCAATTCTTAATCAATAGCTTATGAAATCAGTGTTTTGAGCTGTTCGTGGGAGAGATTCTTATCGAGAGGATGGTGGTCATTCGGAAACAACCCGGTAGTAGATATTTCGGGTCAGTTTGTAGACAAGAACGTATACTAGCGCCAGAATGGCTAATGTAATCAGCGAGACATTGAGGAAGAAGTACCAGTTTGTGAGACCGAAGACGCGTAGCAGACGCTGAACAAAGGGTAATGCAACGCCAACGTGAATGATTGCAACTAGTAAGGGCAAATAGAACACCGTCAATAATTGGCTGTTAATTGTTCGGTGAACTTCTCGTCTGTTATGAAGTGACCCTTGTCAAGCCCCAATTTATCAATTTCAACGGTATTAATAAGCTCCAGAATGCATTTGTCCATCGATGATTAACCACTCTGTTATTCGTGAGTTGGTTACCAACAGGTTAATGGTTCATTCGAAGGCAATATAATCTAGAAACGTGGATCACAAACTGATGAATCAACTTGCACGGCCAATGTTTGTTGATTGGTTTGTGCCAGAATAGGCGCAACGTATGTTGCCAGACCTTTGTATTCTGGGACTTATTGATACCGTTGAGATTAACCTGATACTTTCATCGTTCTGTAGCCCCATCATCCTGAACAACGGTTTTTAACTTGGTTTTGTGTTACTTTTGAACTTAGACTAGTGTGCCTGTTTCGATCTAAAAAGGGTCTAGCATCTCCAGTGTTGATTACTACCAACACCAAAAATTCTAGACCCAGAAATTTAATAAACGATTTTAGCTCGTCCTGTGACCTCTACCAAAGTTACACAGGGCGGCTTTTTTATTTGTGGTGCTTGTCGATATAGCTGAGGAGCGCGATTAAAAACGTGCCAAACAGCAACATCAACGAGAGTGTCTGGAAGACGCTCATTGACTGTGAAACCTTCCTGAAGATTATTCCATGTTCCCATGGGCCTCACCTCGCAAGGGAAAAGACAGCCACCGCCCTTAAAACTTCCTGCGTAATCCATTATACAGGTGAATTAAGTGTTGACCAAGCACAATAAAAATTAAGTCATGGGGTTTCATAGGATCCTAAATTTGATCAAATTAAGAATCAGCAAAACATCTTTTGTAGATACCCTTTTTTAAGTTCTTGGAGTTTTTCAAGCTTACGCTGATTGGCAGCGATAAGATGATCAGTCAAAAACAAGAGTTGTTCAATGTATTTTTGTTATTTTTCATCTGGAAAGATTGAAAAATACTTTTGAACTTTATCATAGTTTATCCCGAATACTTTTAAACCAGTTCCAACTTTATAAACATAATGTCTAAAGCTTGGTGACAAAAAAAGATATAAGCCTGGATTATTCACCTCGGTATTTGGGACATGAAATCGCATCTGGCCGGTCTGAAAGCAACGTTTGGAGCGTTGCGAATACTGACTGAGCGGAGAAGTTGGTGATCGATGCACCACGAACAGACCGA
>NZ_BAAIHN010000053.1:0-10043 GCF_054784775.1 Lacticaseibacillus boliensis | reverse complement strand
CTAGCTTTTGGTTTCGACGCTTAGAGCATAGCATGGGTAGCTTTGTAGGTGTCCTTTTAATTTGTCATTTTAAAAAGGGCCTACACTCTCGGCGTTGGATTTCTCCAACACCAGAAAGTGTAGACCCCTTTTTGTACCAGAGCGGAGCAGGACGGTTTTAGGCATGTGTATAAGACAGCTCGGGTGCGTGCTGGCAACGCCAGCGCGTGACCGAGATGGCTTATACGCGATGCCGTTGTCCTGCGTAGCTCGACGAAGAAACCCAGAGCGAATCGAGGCGGGTTAGCGCGTAGCATAACGTGTGCTATCAGTACGCAAACTTGTTTGCGTAACTGATGGGCCCGTTATACCTAGCGCATTGCCTCGAGTAGCTCGACGATACCGGTCGGCACTAGAAAAGAGGAAAACAACATGGCATGGCTCTACTTAATCATTGCAGGAATATTTGAAGTCGTTTGGGCGACATTTTTAAAGCTCAGCGTCGGCTTCACGCATATCGGGTACACGATCGCGACGTTGGTCGGGATGATCGCCAGCTTCGGTTTTTTGGCGCAGGCGACCAAGACGCTACCGCTGAGTTTGGCGTATCCGGTGTGGACAGGCATCGGGGCGGTTGGTACGGTGATCTTAGGAGTCGTGATGTTTGGTGACCGGCTGAGCCCAATGGCGTGGGGATTTGTTGTGTTGCTGCTGATCGCGATCGTCGGTTTGAAGCTGACGGCGTAGCGCTTGTGAGCGACCATTATTGTGATTTTTGCAAGATTGTTTTTGCTAAAAGCCGGTGCTACAATGATGGCATCGACAACACGGATAGCTTGATTAGTGGCACAGTTTACGACTCGCCGACTTTGGAAATCACTTTCTAGGGCCGACGAGTTTTTGTTGTGAAAAGGAGAGACAACTACGGGATACGTATTTTTATTAGTGGCCATTTTTGGTGAATTGTTAGGGACAAACTTATTGAAAGCTGCCAACGGCTTTACGGTGTTATTGCCGACGATCGGCTCGCTGATCGCGTATGCCGCGTGCTTTTATTTTCTGTCGTTGTCGCTCAAAACGATTAACCTAAGCGTGGCGTATGCGCTGTGGGCGGGATTGGGGATTTTGCTGACGACCTTCGTGGCGGTTTTGGTCTGGAAAGAGCCGTTGAGCTCAGCCAATATTGTTGGCATCGCGCTCATTATCGTGGGCGTTGTGGTTTTGAATTTGTCAGGGTCCAGCCACTAGCGACGGCGAGTTTCACGTGAAACGTCCCGCTAAAAATTCAAAAAATCTTTCATACCGCCCAGCGGGGCTAATTCTTTGCGTATTTTTGCGACCCAGGTGATAATTTAATCAGGCGTTGGGTAGGGGCATCTACTGACCGGTCCTCCAAATGTTCTTTGTTTCCCCAGCATACCAGTGCGACCATCCGCAGCTTCCTGATCCTAGGGGCTGGATCTCCAATTCCAGTACATCGATGACTTGAACGGCCGGATACAAAGCTGCGGCCAATTCACAGGTCTGAGCGGATGCTCAACCACTTGGTGACAAGTGAAGCGTGTCTAAGGTCGCTCTCCGAAACGCGTTGCAACGCAAATGTAGGTCTTAGGGGTCCAAGGGTAATTCTGGTCGGCCCCAGCGATACATTCATGATACACAGAGCGGAGCAACCCGCTTTTAGCGATGGGGATAAGGTAGCTTGGGTACGCACCGGCAACGCCGGTGCGTGACCGAGATGACTTATCCGCAGTCGCGTTGGGTTGCACAGCTCGACTGCAACACAGAGCGAAGTGGCACGCACTTAGCGGGGCATATCGCGTATCTAGCCACACCCGCGTTGCGCCATGCAACTTCGCCAGCCTAGCCCCCAAGCGCAGGCGCGCAGCATCTCTGGGAAGTAGAGCGCACAGCCGATACTACAGGCTTGGCGGCGCTCGACCACTCGCGTAATTGCATATAACCGGGTAACAGCCCGCAAAAAATCCACGTTCAGTAAGGCTGAAACGTGGATTTGGTGTGCGCTGAATTAATAGGCTTCGTGCTTGCTGGTGTCGCCGTTGACCAAGGAGCGGAAATTGATAAAGCCGCTGTCTAGACCACGCAGCAACACTTCTGCCGTGCCGATGTTGGTCGCTAATGGCACGTTGTAGACGTCGCACAGACGGATCAAAGCGTTGACGTCAGGTTCGTGTGGCTGCGCGGTGAGTGGGTCGCGCAGGAAAATGACCAAATCGAGCTGGTTCTTGGCGATCAATGCGCCGATTTCTTGATCCCCGCCAAGCGGGCCAGAGTTGAAGCTGGTGATGTCCAAGCCAGTGGCTTCATGGATCTGGCTGCCAGTATGGCCGGTGGCAAACAAGTCGTGTTGGGCGAGGATCGGCTTGTAGGCGACGGCGAGCTGTTTCATTAAGGGTTTCTTTTCATCATGGGCAATTAATGCAATTCTCAATGTGGTTTCCTCCTTCAATCGTGAACGCTTTCAGAATAGCACAGCAAGATTAAGAATGCAGGAACAAATTTATTAATAGGTATGGCTAACAGACGCATGGAGCAGATTGTTTTCATGAACTGACTATCTTTAAGGTGTTAAGTTATAACTGAGTGGTGTATTGCGTGCTTAGCGGTCTGCGTTACAGCCTTAACTTCCCATAAAAAGAAATTCATAGTAGTATGAGAAATGCCAAATCCATCGGTCGCAAAAGCCACCAATTCTTACGTACAAGAATTGATGGCTTTACTTTGTATTCGGCAAAAATACAGCTCCTTGTCGCTGTGTTGGCAACTACAAGGATAATGAATCTATGAATCAGTAAGGATCGTGTGTTTTGACGGTAAGTATAGGATGATTAGTTGATATTAATTAGTTTTGCTAAGCGCTTCCCAGAGACCATT
Organism: Lacticaseibacillus boliensis; assembly: GCF_054784775.1. Taxonomy (NCBI): domain Bacteria; kingdom Bacillati; phylum Bacillota; class Bacilli; order Lactobacillales; family Lactobacillaceae; genus Lacticaseibacillus; species Lacticaseibacillus boliensis. Next base: position 7,169 of record NZ_BAAIHN010000053.1, on the reverse strand, counting down.
GAGGTAGGCGATGCCAAGTGCGCGGTCGTATAATCCATAGCCTGGACGACCGGATTCACCCCAAATATTACGACCGTGATCAGGACGAATATAGCCATCAAAGTTAGTATCATGCAGAGCCTCCATAATCTCATACATATCAAGGCTGCCACATTCACTGAGATGAGCAGATTCATGGAAGGAGTTGGCTTTAGGGTCATCATACGCGATGTTGCGTGCGTGGATAAATGGTGCGCGGTCTTTGCCAACAAATTCACGGATAATCGCTGGGAGATCATTTTCGGGGTTTTCACCGAGTGAACCGGTACAAATGGTGAATCCGTTATAGCGAGATTCATGCATTTCTTCAATGATACGCATATCTTGGGCGTTCTTATAAACACGTGGCAACCCGAACAGTGGACGAGGCGGATCATCCGGATGCATCGCCATACGTACGTCACATTCTTCACAGGTCGGGATAATGGCGTCCAGGAAGTACTTCATATTCTCGCGAAGTTTGGCTTCGTCGACGTCTTTGTAAGCATCAAAAAGCTTCTCGATCGTCGCTAACCGTTCTGGTTCCCAGCCTGGCAGAATAAACCCTTGGGCATTGTTGCGGGTCGATTCAATGATCTCGTGGGGATCATCAGACAATTTGTCGCTTTCAAAAGCCATAACATTAGAACCATCAGCGAGTTGATGGTGCAGGTCCGTGCGTAACCAGTCGAATACAGGCATGAAGTTATAGCAGATCACCTTGATGCCGTATTCAGAAAGGTTGCGGATTGTCTGCTTATAATTTTCGATGTACTGATCGCGACTTGGCAGGCCAATCTTGATGTCGTCATGGATATTGACGGATTCAATGACTTCCAGGTGCAGACCAGCGTCTTCGATTTCTTTTTTTAAGGCTGCAATTTTTTCTTTAGGCCAAACTTCGCCAACGGGAACATCATACAATGCACCGACGACTTGTGTTGTGCCGGGGATCTGGCGAATTTGCTGTAGGCTGATTGGATCGTCTTTAGAGCCGAACCAACGAAAACCCATATTTTTCATGAGGATCAATCCTTTCCTAATGTATCGTGAATCGTCTGGCGAACTGCACCAGAACCAGCAATCATTGCCGCAAAGTTCTTTTCAATGAGTGGAATCAACCCAGTCTTACTGAGATCAACACCGAAGACTTGTTGATTAGACAGGATTGGTGCCAGCGTATCGTGCACGTTGTGAACTTCACCGAGTTTGACATTGGCTACGAACGGTTGCAGGTCGTTTAGGAGCGGATCAGGACTAGGCTCGAATGTTTTACCATTGTCTTGAATACCCATTAAGTAACGGCACCAGCCAGCAAGAATCAGTGGCAGAGCCTTGAGTGCGGTAAGATCTTTACCCGAATCAAGATAGTGTTGCATGGTAACGCCGTAACGGATTGAAATTTTTTGAGAAGTATCACTGGCAATTCGCTGTGGTGTGTCAGGGATATTCTTATTCGGAAGACGGTGGTTGATTAATTCATCAATGAATGACTTAGGATTGATGATTTTGGGGTCTTTAACGACTGGCAGATCCTCGTGATAACCCAGTTGTTTGATCAAAGCGACCAAGTCAGTATCAGTCAATTCATCTGCGATTGAGGTGTAACCAAGCAGGCAACCGAAGATGGCTAACCCAGTGTGCAGAGGGTTTAAGCAGGCGGTGACTTTCATTTGATCGGCATCATTAACAGTTTCGCGATCAGTAAGGATGACACCGGCTTTTTCTAACGCTGGCCGGCCATTTGGAAAGCTGTCTTCAATAACAAGATAATGCGTTTTTTCGGTATTACCGAATGGTGCTATGTTGGTGTGTTTGTCAGTATGGATGATTGTCGTATCTTCAAATCCTTGTTTGTTGAGGGCTTCAGCAACTGTTGTCGCAGGGTTCGGTGTGATCCGGTCGATCATGCTCCACGGGAAACTGACTTGCTTGGGATCACTGAGATAATCAACAAATGCTTGAGGCGCATGTTCGTTGGCAACCCACCCTTCGGCAATCGTAAGAATAGCATCTTCAAAACGTTTGCCATTTTGAGAGAAATTATCAGTTGAGACCATGGCTATTGGCAACTTACCCGCGTTGAAACGAGCAAGGAGAAGGCGAGCAATTGCACCCATGTTGGTGCTGGCTTGCTCTGGATCACCGGCAATGTCTGCTTTGGCATCAGGAGTCAAAGCTTCATTGACGTCGCGCAAGGAATAGCCTTTTTCAGTGATCGACATGGTAACCATCTGCAAGGATGGAGCTTCAAAGATTGTCTTTAGGCGTTGCCAGCCGTTGGCGTTTGCTTTGTTGTAGTAAATGGCTTCAGCAACACTGGCAATTAAAGTGTTGTCGAAGTGTCCATCAGCATCCATGATCACTTGTAACGCGCGATTTTGATAAGGCGTATAAGCCTTATCAATGACTTCATCATCATATGTTTCAGCGACAACGACACCACTCTTAATGGCACCGATATTCAATAAGGTTTGTGCGGTTGCCGCGTGGAAACAGCGAAATAGATTTCCGCCGCCAAAGTGAACCCAGACTGGAGCCTCTCTGGTCGCTGCAATCATTTGAGCTTGGTCGAATTCAGGCACGGTGATTCCAGCTTTTTGAAACGCTGCAGTATTTTGACGATAGTCGTCTGTTAGTTTAACCATAATTGTTCTCCCTTCAAGAAACTGACATGCTAGAATGTCACATCTGTAAGGTAACACTTAATGTATCCGATTACAACACTGTTCCAGTGGCCTTTTTTTAAAATTGCAAAAAAACAGCTCTTTGCAGAGGGCAAAAAGCTGAGGCAGTACAAGAAGTTATAATTTAGTTCTCGTCATCAAAAAAATAATCTGGATAGGCCTGGCGAGCCATCTTAACATCCTCTCTAACGCTTTCAAGATGATGACTGATGGCTGCCTGAGCACCTTTGATGTCTTTTGTTTCAATACAATTGATGATATTGCTGTGTTCTTCTATAAGTAAGGGCCAGTCAGGAGTATGCATCTCTAATCGCAGGAAGCGTAGTCGATTAAATTGTAAATTAGCTTCTTGAAGCCAGTTCCAGATAAAAAGGTTATCGGTAAATACGTAAAATGATTCGTGAAACTGATCGTCCGCATTGAAGAAATTAGTATAGTCATTAGATTTCATATAAATATTTTGAAGATTGATAATTGTATGTAATGACTGAATTTGATCGGGTGTGATTGAAGAAATTACCTGAGCAACAACCATTCGTTCCATTGTTTCGCGCATTAAACAGGCCTGGTATACTGCCTTGATGCTAATTTTTGACACATAAGATCCGCTTTGTGCATAGACATCAACGAGACCAACACGCCCAAGCATTGCGATTGCTTGACGAACAGGAGCAATTTTAAGGTTTAGTCTTTCTTCTAAGTTTTTTTTGTTGATGCGTTCACCAGGCTTTAGTTCAAAATGAAGGATCATGTCCTGAATCTGGTTATAAGCGTCGTCTTGAAAGCTAATACTTTCTTTCATATATACCTCTTTGATGCGTCACTAAAGAACATAAAATGACAGCTATTTTTTCAACTATTATACGACAGATATCAATATTGGGGTATCCAAATTGTATGAGTCTTTTGGAAAAGGAGTTGACAGAATTAATGGAAGGGGTTACATTAATTATGAATTTTAGAATTCTAGAATATCAGTTGGATATGTACAGAGCTTAGAGACGTTTGCTTATTGATGTTCTTGAGTTCTAAGAAAGATAATGTTACTTACTCGTTCAATAATGTGGAGGGATTTTAAAATGCTAGTAGCACGTGTATACGGGAAAAAAGATTTGCGGCTCGAAGAGGATCCAGAGCCAACTATTACATCAACAGATGATGTGATTGTGAAAGTAAAGGTTGTTGGGATTTGTGGTAGTGATAATGGGATGTATCTTGGATTGAACCCGTTTGCAGAGTTGCCACAAATTATGGGGCATGAGTTTGTTGGTGAAGTTGTTGCAATTGGTGACGATGTAGATGGGATTGCAGTTGGTGATCATGCAGTAGCTGAGCCAATCAAATACTGCGGTAAGTGTTACGCTTGCCGCCAAGGAATGAACGGTGCTTGCGATTCACTTCAAGTGTTGGGTGTCCATCGTGATGGTGGGATGCAGGAATATATTAAGTTACCGTCGAAACAAGTACATAAGATTTCGAAGACAATTCCTTGGACAACAGCAGTTTTGTCAGAACCGTATACTATTGCCGGCAACGCGACCAACCTCGCCGAAGTTGGCCTCGGTAAGACCGTATTAATTCAAGGCGCAGGAACAATTGGTCAACTGACACTTCGCGTGGCCAAAGCAAAGGGCGCGCGTGTCATGATCTCGGATGTTGCCCAGTCTAAATTGGATTTTGCGAAAGCTAACGGAGCAGATGCAATTGTTAATGTAAAGACAGAGGATTTACAGCAACGAGTTAGCGAATGGACAAATGGTGAAATGGCAAACGTTGTTATTGATGCCGTGGGTGCCCCTTCAACCTTCGAAGCTTGTTTTGAATTAGCGTCTGGAGCAGGTCGGATCGTCCCGCTAGGATTTTCAACTGCGCCAACTACAGTAACACAAAAGCCAATTATGCAGAAACAATTAACAATTAGTGGCTCTCGGCATCAGTCTTTTCAGTTTGAACCAATCATTCATGCTATTGAAAATGGCCAATTAGGCGATGATGGTATGGTCAATCAAAAATTTGCATTTCGTGATATTCAAAAGGCCTTTGATTTAATGAATGAACATCCTGATGAGGCTCGGAAGATCGTGTTAGTTTTCTAGTGTGACGAATATAATGCCAAGTTGCAACTTGGCATTACTTTTGAGAGAAAAATAAAGCGCTTACCGAAAGGCGGTATTATTTATGGCACAAGCAAAAGATACCACGCTCAGCAATAAAGAGATGATCAAAGTTACGGCTAGTGGTTGGATGGGGACCGCTATGGACTTCATGGATTTTCAACTGTACTCATTAGCTGCAGCGATTGTCTTTAATGAAATTTTCTTCTCGAATGACAACCCTTCCATGGCTTTGGTTATGGCCATGGGAACTTATGGTGCCGGTTACTGTGCAAGACTATTTGGGGCTTGGTTCTTTGGCCGACTTGGTGATCGGATTGGTCGTCGTGATGTTTTATTCATTACCATTGCATTGATGGGGTTGGCCTCAACCTGTATTGGCTTTTTACCAACATATGCGCAAGTCGGGATTTGGGCGCCAATTGGTTTAGTGATTTTGCGGATTTTCCAGGGATTTGGTGCTGGTGCCGAAATTAGTGGTGCGAGTGTCATGACTGTTGAATTTGCAAAACAGAAGCATCGTGGATTTACGGGGAGTTTTGTTTGCTTAGGTACTTCGACAGGAACGTTGTTAGCCAATTTAATTTGGACGATTATTTTGTCTAAGTGCACTCATGCACAACTGATTGCTTGGGGCTGGCGTGTTCCATTCTATGCATCTTTCTTGATCATGATTGTTGCGATTGGTATCCGGATTTTCATCAAAGAAAGTCCAGTGATGGCAGAGAAGAAAAAGCTGCTTGAAGAAGAACGCGCAAAAATGGCTAAGCAAGAAAATGTTCAGATAGATACAAAGGAAGCTTTAAAGGTTATTAAGGGAGGACATCGTAGCGCATCTCTCAGAAATTTCTGGATTTCTGCAGGGCTCCGCTTCGGTCAAGCAGGCAATAGTGGTTTGCTACAAACTTATTTAGCAGGCTTTCTTGTGACGTATCTTGCAGTCGCTAAGACAGTAGCGACAAATGCAAACATAATCTCATCGTTAGTTTCCTTCATTACAATTCCATTGGTTGGCTTTCTTGGCGATCGTATCGGACGTCGTAAGATGTATATGATCTTATCTGCAGCGATGGCGATTTATGCGATTCCAATGATGCTGTTGATTAACACTAAGAGCACGGTATTAATCACGATCGCAATGATTATTGGACTCAACTTGGGCGTTCAAGGTTTATTCTCACTTGAAAATATCATGATTCCCGAACTGTTTGGCTCAATCCACCGGATGACGTTTGTGGCTGTTTCGAAAGAAGTCGGTGGCTTGGTTGCGACGGGATTTGGTCCAGTGATTGCCGCAGGACTGGTTACTGTAGCCACTGGGAGCTGGTGGCCACTTGCAATCATGATAATCGTCTTCTCTTTAACGACCTTCATCAGTGCTTGGCTTGCACCGGATACAAATCAGCGCGACCTCAACGATTTGGAGGATCCTTCTACTGATCGACATGCACGGAATGCCTCAGCTAAAGTCAAGTCGGTAGACTAGTATATGAATGTCTCGACTCAGTATGATTGGATAAGATGTCAGATTCGCGAAGATATTGTTACAATGCATTTATGCCCAGGAACACTACTTCACGCAAAGGAGTTACAAAGGTCATTAAATGTCGGGTTAATGCCAATACGTAATGCCTTGATTCAACTTCAAGTCGAGGGATTAGTGAATATCTTGCCACAGAGTAGAAGCTTCGTTTCTTATTTGAATTATAATCAATTAGAACAATCGGCATTTATCATTGAGCAATTAAATAAGGCTGTACTGTCGGTTCTATTAATGCAACCAGAAATATTGCTAGATGATCAGGTGAAACAGACGATTGCGTTAACTCGATATTATAGTCAAATAACAGATGTTTTCAATTTTGCTAAACAAGCCTCAGAGTTTTGGCGATTGTTATATCAGAGTGCGAAGAAGCTCTCAGCATGGGAATGGTTGCAGCCAATTTGGCAGCGAGTTTCTTGGTTGCAGATGCACAATATCGTGTCCTCATCGTCATATAGTCGTGTCATTACGGAACAAGAGGAACTGCTTAAAGCAATCCGAACAAAATCGGCGCCTGAGATTGATGAAATCGTTAGCTTTCAGATACAACGAATCTGTGTAGGAATCAAATACTACCTGGATTATTCATAGAATTTCAAAAAAGCAGCGCAATCCCATGATTCACACGGGACTGCGCTGCTTTGGTGTTTCACCCATTGGGTGCGCCTATATGCTAAGGCTGAGTCGACGAAAACCATCACGAAAGCGAGGCTTCACACCATCTCAACTTTAACCAGCTTATCCCTGCAATGCAATACCAATGTGACTGTGACCGCCGACGGCGGTCAACTTTCAAATGACGCCGGA